>JAURNB010000182.1 GCA_030830415.1 Acidimicrobiales bacterium
GCCGCACCACCCTGCATCAGTTGCTCTACTGTGCCCACCACACCGAGCACCAAGAAGTACGCAACAGTTGCGGGGTTCACTTGTAATTCATTGAGCCCAGTGAGTTCGCGGTAACGAGCGCAAAACCCTTCAATGCCATCATCGCCAAGAAGGTCGGGAGGTGAAGCTTGCGACACTGCTTTGAAATAGCCAATGTCTTCACGCGGGTCACCAATTCCGGCAAGTTCCCAGTCGATGACCTCTATGTGCCCATCGGCTGTAACCATTACATTGGCGCATTGAAAGTCGCCGTGCATCAGCACAAGCGGCGCTGGTGGCGGGCGATGCGCATCGAGCCATTCGGCTACGTAATGAAATACAGGAAGTGACTCCACATGGTTGTTGCTCGCTTCGCGCCACGAGTTAATGCGCTTGGTCATGTACGCATCCCAACTTGCTGGACGTTCCATGCTTGCCGGCAAAGCACTAATAGGAATGCTCTGATACGAAGCAATGGCTTCTGCCAAGCGAACATTCAAACCTTCAATGGAGTTTCCTGCAGCAACGTATGGCAAAAACGAAGTGGACTGCGAAAACTCCATCACAATTGCCAATGTTCCAAGGTCTTCACCAGTTGCATCGAAATACAACGCGTGAGGAGTGCGCACCCCCGCGTCACCAACGATGCGCAAGAGTTCATACTCTTGAACACGGCTGGTATACAACAAGCTCTTGTCGGCTGGTGGGTCTCCACGTAAAACAAAAGTAGAGACGATGCCGTCGTGCGCAACATCGGCCCGGGCCAACAAGCGGCTATAGCCACCTGTCATGACCTCATACTTTTCAACCGAGACGTTTTTCCACGTTGGCTCTACCTTTTCAAAAAAGGCTTTCACCCGTTGCGGCATTTCCTCTAGATGAAGCACGATTCCCCCAATCGATACTGCGGTTCCTCAACACCAACGTGGTGTAGTCGTTACCTTCTTAGATAGTAGGCACTTCAACATGGCGCCCGAACACGTTCGCCATGGTGTTCATCATTTCGCCCAAAGTTGCATATGCCTTTGAAGCTTCGATGAGTGTGGGCATGAGATTGACCGACGGATCGGCTGCTTCTGTTGCCAACTTTGCCAAAACAGCATCGACAGCAGCCTGATTGCGATCGTGCTTCACCACATCGAGGCGCTTCAATTGACGCGCTTCATCTTCATTGGTGATTTGCAAAATGTCGAGGCTGTCGTCTTCGTTGCCCTCTTTGAATTTGCTCACGCCAACAATGGTGCGACGCCCTTGGTTAAAAGCACGCTCAAGTTCGTAAGCCGAGTCGGCAATGCGACCCTGGAACCAGTTTTCTTCAATTCCGCGAATGCAACCTTCCAAGATGGAACCCTCGCCAAGTTTGTCGAGGTGAGCAAAAATCTCTTCTGCCTGACGTTCCATTTCATCGGTGAGTTCTTCAACGAACCATGAACCACCAAGTGGGTCGGCCACATGGGTGACGTTGGTTTCAAAGGCAATGACTTGCTGTGTGCGCAATGCAATACGAGCGGTCTTTTCTGTGGGCAATGCAAGTGCTTCGTCCATTGAGTTGGTGTGCAAGCTCTGCGTGCCACCCAAAACTCCGGCAAGAGCTTCAATTGCTGTACGTACGATGTTGACCTCTGGCTGCTGAGCAGTGAGCGACACACCTGCTGTTTGCGTATGGAAACGCAATTGCATGGAGCGGTCGAGCTTGGCGCCATAACGCTCTTTCAACCAACGTGCCCAAATGCGACGAGCAGCGCGGTACTTCGCAATTTCTTCGAAGAAGTCGATGTGTGCGTTGAAGAAGAACGACAAACGCGGTGCGAATGAATCGATGGGCAAGCCAGCTTGCAAGGCGAGTTCTACGTAAGCAAAACCGTTGGCAATAGTAAATGCCAATTCCTCGGCGGCGGTAGAGCCCGCTTCGCGAATGTGGTAACCCGAGATGGAGATGGAGTGCCACTTTGGCATTTCATTGGCAGTGAAGGCGATGGTGTCGCGCACCAAACGCATGCTCTGACGTGGAGGGAACACAAATTCTTTTTGTGCTTGGTATTCCTTCAAAATGTCGTTCTGCAAGGTGCCGCCAACGCGGGCACGGTTGACACCAGCTTTTTCAGCCTGCGCAATGAACATGGCGAAAATAACTGCAGCTGGCGAGTTGATGGTCATTGACGTGGTGATCTGTGACAGATCGATGCCCGAGTAGAGGTCTTCCATGTCGGCCAAGGTGTCGATAGCTACGCCACAACGACCCACTTCGCCTTCCGACATTTCGTCGTCGGAGTCGAGGCCCAACAATGTGGGCATGTCGAATGCAGTGGAGAGTCCGTCGCCACCCGACTTGATGATTTCCTTAAAGCGCCAGTTGGTGTCTTCGGCAGTACCGAAACCAGCGAACATACGCATGGTCCACAACTTTGAGCGATACATCGACGCATACGGCCCACGGGTGTACGGGTACACGCCAGGGTGTTCGGCATCTTCTGGCCCGTACACAGGCTTGATGGGAATACCCGACATCGTGGTGTATTCGCCCTCACGCAATTTCGATGCCTCAAAGGCCTCGCTCCATTCTTGGCGCGGTGAGATTTTCTTGGCATCGGTCATGTGGGGTCCTTCACTTGAGAATCGTTCTGGCATCAACCCCATGGGCGATGACCACTAGTCTAAATCCTATGGGATTTACCTTCAATTTGGACCAGACAGACCACCTCCTTTCCACCACCCGGGCCGTGCGCAAGCGCCTCGACCTCACCCGGCCCGTTCCACGGGAGTTGCTCATCGACTGCGTGCGTCTCGCCGCACAAGCTCCTGCTGGCTCAAACTTGCAAAAGTGGCGCTGGATGGTGGTCGATGACCCCGATCTGAAGATGGGTCTTGCCGATATCTATCGCAAGGCGTACCTCCCCTACATCGAGATGCAGCGCAACCAAGTAGAAAAAAAGGGTCGTACCGATGCCGACGGCATTATGGAATCTGCCGACTACCTCGCCACCATTTTAGAGAAGGTTCCTGCGCTCCTCATTCCTATTGGCCTCGATCGCCTGCCTGCCAACGCCGACGTTCAGGCACAAACGGGCTACTACGGCTCACTACTTCCCGCCGTGTGGAGCTTCATGCTTGCAGCTCGCTCGCGTGGCCTTGGCACTGCGTACACCACCTTGCACTTGAAGTACGAACAAGAAGCAGCACAGTTGCTCGGCTTGCCCGACACTGTTACGCAGCTTGCGCTCATTCCTGTTGCGTATTACACCGGTGAAGATTTCAAGGTGGGCAAGCGCCGCCCTGCTGAAGAAATCACCTACTTCAACAGCTGGAAGTCGACACTCTGAGTTCTCCCGACCCACGTATGCGCTCGGGCCTCATTGCCGGAGTGAGCGCATACGTCATGTGGGGGCTCCTCACGATCTATTGGAAGAACCTTCACGGGTTCCCGCCGTTTGAACTCATCGGTTGGCGCATTTTTGCCAGTTTCTGCGTGCTCGCCCCGCTCGTCATTTGGCACAAGCGCCTACGCATCATTATCAGCGCCATGCGTTCGAAGGAAATGGGTTGGCGCCTTTTCGCCGCGAGCATTTTGGTCACGGTGAACTGGAGTTCGTACGTGTGGGCCGTTGCTCACGACCACGTCATTGAAACTGCACTTGGCTACTTCATGGCGCCACTGTGCACCATGTGGCTTGGTGTGGCTGTCTTGAAAGAGAAACTCAACACTGCTCAAAAAGTAACCATCTCGCTCGCTGTTGCTGCCATCGCAATACTCACTGTTGGTTACGGGCGCGTGCCGTACATTGCATTGCTCATTGCCGGTTCGTGGTCGCTTTACGGGTTACTCAAAAAACAAATTCCACTCAAGTCAATTGAAAGCTTGTCTGGTGAGATGATGTTTCTCTTTTTGCCTGCAATAGTTCTGATGATCACTCAAGGTGGCAGCAGCGACAGCGCAATGCAAAATGCTTCAACGTGGCAATGGGTGCTCATTGCTGGCACCGGCATCATTACCGTTATTCCACTGTGGATCTTTGGTTATGCAGCACAGCACGTACCGCTCACGGTTTTGGGCCCGTTGCAATACTCTGTTCCCACCATCAACTTTTTACTTGGATGGTTGGCATATCACGAAGAACTCGATGCGACGCGCATCATTGGGTTCAGCCTGATTTGGGTTGCACTTGCTGTACTTGCAACCGATACTGCTCGCAGAGCGCAACGCTCACGAGCTTTAGTTCATTAATTGACTATCGCGACAACACGGTGCATGCACTGATGCCAGGGGCACCGTACACGTGTGTGAAAGCAGTCTTAATGGGCTTTGGCACCTGGTGAGCACCAGCATCTTCACGCAACTGCAAAGCACTTTCGTACACCTGACGCAAGCCAGATGCACCAACAGGCTCGCCGTTGGCGAGGCAGCCACCGTCGGTGTTGATAGGCAAGCGACCATCGAGATTGGTTGCACCACTCTGGATGAGGTCTTCTTGCTCACCGTCTTCACAGAAACCGCATTCGGCCATGTGCATGATTTCTGCACCGCTCTCGGTGTCTTGAACCTGAGCGATGTCCATTTCACTTGGCGACATGCCAGCCATTTTGAATGCTGCTGCAGCTGCACCTACTGATGGGCTGTTGCCACGATCTGGAGACAACCATGAGTTGAACACTTCGAAGCTGCCAAATGGGCGGCTACGCAATACTGCTGAACGCAAGTACACAGGCTTCTTTTGGAACTTCTTGGCAATGTCGCCGCGAGCCAGAATAAGCGCAACGCCACCTTCACCAGGAGAGCAGAACATGTACTGCGTGAGTGGGTTCGACAACATGAGTGCGTTGAGCACTTCATCTTCGGTCATTGGCTTACGACGCCATGCGTTTTCATTCAACGAACCATTGTGGAAGTTCTTTACTGCAACTTTTGCCAGCGTTGAAGCCGAGATGCCGTATTGGTCCATGTAGCGCTGAATCTTCATGCCGAAAAACTGTGTGGTGAGCATGAGGCCGGTATCGCCGTACCACTTGCCCAAACCGAAGTCGGCTGGATCTGGGTCGAAGGCACCCTTAGGGTGCTTGTCGAAACCAATTGCCATGCATACATCGGCAGCACCTGCGTTGATGGCGTTGTATGCGCTGATGAGCGCACTACCACCGGTTGCACAACCGTTAGCGACGTTAATGAAAGGCAAGCCAGTGAGGCCAAGAGCCGACACCATGGTGTCGGCGTTACCTGCAGCAGAAGAACCACCAAAGGCGTAGTTCACATCGCTCCAGTCGCAACCCGCATCTTTCAATGCTGCGCGAGCTGCGTATGCGCCCTGCTCCATGCCGGTGTTGTCGTGGCGCCCAAAGGGGTGCATTCCAATTCCGATAATTGCTACATCTTCTGCCATGGTTTTGCCTTTCAATAAAACTTTCTTGTTATTTCTTTACTGGTGCGAATGCGTAGGTAACGAGTTCATTGCCATCGTCATCGGTGGTGAAAGGAATGATGACCAATTCCATGTCCATGCCAATTTTAAGTTCACTTGCTTCTGCCGTGGTGAGACGTGACTCCACAATGACTTCGTCGGCAAGTTGAACGTAGCCAACGCCGTATGGCTTGAAGGTCTTAGGTGTTTCCTTGCCTGCATACGGAGGTGACTTGGGGAGGAAACCTTGAATGGTCCAGCTCCACAACTTGCCGATGCGTGGAAGCAAAACACGCTCACCATTTTGCGCCGCAGTTTTTGGGCAGGCGGTGGACTGCGGGAAAGTGGTCACACCGCTGTCGGGGTAATGAGTACCAATGAGTTGGGGTGCGTCAGACGGCCAGGTGAAAAGTTCTTCGGCCACGGGGATCTGCTTTGTCATGCTTTTATCTTCGCACCTTTCGAGCCCCTCATGCGATTCAGACTGCCAGCTGCGATTCACTTGGCCCGCGGCGTGGACGCACCACATAAGGCCCCGAGGCGAACACGGCGTTGCCGAGCATGAGTTTGAGGACCTCCACGGCCGCCCCGTGTCGGGCTGAGTCGTTAATGAGAGTCGAGAACCTCAAAAGGCCCGACAACAGCGCATTGAGCAGGTCTTGAAGCGCCTCGCGCGAGACCCCTGGACGGATCTCGTTGTTCTTTTCCGCGTCGTCACACAACTTCTCGAGAAAGCCACTGGTGCGATGTCGCAATAACGAAGTGACCTGGCGCAGCTCGGGGTTTCTTTGCACTTCAGAAGCCACGTCGACCACGAAGCCAGCGATGCTGGGGTCGTCGCGGTTAATACGCACCGAAATGTCGAGAATGCTGTTGAACCGTTCTACCAACGTGTCATGTTCGTTGATGGCATATTCAAATTCTGAATAAATGAAATCTTGCACGCCTTCGAACACTGCTGCATAGAGCTCTACCTTCGAAGGAAAGTAGTGGTAGATCGCACCAGTGGTAATGCCAGCAATTTCTGCAATCTGAGCATTGGTTGTTTTTTCATAACCATTTTCACCAAAGCAGCTACGAGCAGCAGCAAGTAAACGCACTCGCGTATCGACCGAGTCGACGGCACGCGGACGCCCTAATTTGCGCACCACTGTCTCGGTATTTTTCGTCACAGCAAAATGCTATGCGAACGCTCCCTACGACTTACGACTGGAGCCCGGGTCGACCGGAATGCCGAATTTGATGCGGTTGTTTGCATGGGCAAGATGCTGATGCACAAAAGCGGTGCGTAACGAGTTCCATTGTCCTTGTGCTTCAAGGGTTTGGTTGACGCTTTCTTTTGCGAGCTTCAAGGCAAACGATGGGCGCTGCGCAACAATTGCTGCCATCTTCATGGTTTCTTCACGCAATGAAGCTGCAGGAACCACTCTGTTGACCATGCCTGTTGCAGCTGCTTCTTGCGCTGTAAACCAGCCGCCAGTGAAGAGCATTTCTTTTGCTTTACGTGGGCCAAGTTCCCATGGGTGTGCGAAATATTCCACGCCGTTCACGCCCATACCTACAACGGGGTCGGTAAACATTGCATCGTCGGCGGCAATGATGATGTCGGCGACCCACAGCAACATGAGACCACCCGCAATGGTTTTCCCTTGTGCTGCAGCAATGACTGGTTTTGGCAAGTTGCGCCAACGCCAGCACATGTTGAAATACACCTCTTCTTCCCATGCCATTTGGCCTTCTTGACCTTCGCGGCCAAAACCACCGACAGGGAATACAAGGTCGAACTCGCGATGACTCTCGTCGTCGCGCATGTCGTGACCCGATGAGAAGTGAGGTCCATCGGCCTGCAGCACAATGACTTTCACTTGGCTGCTGCGTGATGCTGCAGAGAAGCATGCTTCGAGCTCATAGGTCATGCGCTTGTTTTGAGCGTTACGACTTTCGGGCCTATTCAAGGTGACAACAGCAATGCCGTTCTCTCCGGGGTTCACTACTTCATAGCGTGTTGCTTGAAGGTTGTTGAGATCTACCGGCATGGAGGTTCCTGTCTTTATGCGGGGGTGAAGGTGAGATGCAAGTTGGTGAGACCTCGCAGGGTCATTGACAACTCACGATGTGTTGGCGTATCGACATTGGCAAGTGCAATGTTGTTGAGTCGGCTGAGCAAGAGTTCGAACGCGATGCGTGCCTCGCTGCGAGCTAGTGCCGCACCTACGCAGAAGTGTGGCCCTTGACCAAATGCCAATTGCGTGCGGGCGTTATCGCGTTCAATGTCGAACATGTCGGGGTTGGGGTACTTCCCGCCATCGCGGTTTGCACAGCCATACATTGCCATGACCACAGAGCCCTTCGGAATGACAACGCCACCTACTTCAACGTCGTCTTTGGTAAAGCGAGGAAGCATTTGCACTGGTGCTTCCATCCGCAATGCTTCTTCCACGAGGTTGGGGATGAGTGAATGGTCGGCGCGTACCTTGGCCATTTGTTCAGGGTTCTCCACGAGCATGAGAGTGGCAGCTGCAATGAGTTTTGTGGTGGTTTCATTACCAGCAACCAAGAGTTGTGCAATGACGTCGAGCATTTCTGGCATGGTCATTCCTTCGCCGGCACGTTCGCCCGAGTCGAAGCGTGCTTGCACAAGGTCAGACAATAAGTCGTCACGCAAGTTTTCTTCACGCTCGCGCACGCGGTCGACCATGTACTTCTGGAATTCAATGCGGCTATGAGCACATTCAATTTGACGCTCTGGAGTGAGCATGCCCGATAGCGGCGCTACGGAATCGTCACTCCACTTTTTAAACTTCGGCATATCGGCACGGTCGACACCCAGTGCATCGGCAATAACGGTGAGCGGAACACCTACAGCGAACTGTTCTACCAAGTCGACTTTGCCATCGTTGATGAAGGCATCGATGAGGTCGTTAGCGATTTTGCGAATGGAGTCTTCAAGTTGAGCAACACGCTTGGGCAAGAAAGCCTTGTTCACCAAGTTGCGAAACTGCGTATGTGAAGGCGGGTCATTCGACAACAGCGTGTTGACCCGTGGGTACCCCTGCTTGGCAATTTCAATGACTTCAGGGGGTGGTGGGGTGACAAATGAATTGCTTTGCGCAAGTGACGAAAACATTTCTGGGTTACGCACTACCGACAACACGTCTTCGTAGCGCGACACTGCCCAGAAACCCAATGGGGTTTGGTGCACGGGTGCTTCTTCACGCACGCGCTCGTAATACGGATATGGGCACTCGAGAACTTCGGGCGACACCATGTTTACTTTTGTAATGTCTGTTGCATCGATGGAATTGCTCATTGCTATTTCTCCCCTGTTCGATAATCACCAAATGAACTGTCTCGCGCA
>JAURNB010000183.1 GCA_030830415.1 Acidimicrobiales bacterium
CCACTTGCCTTTGGCTCCATGATGGTGGCCACTAATGCCAATGTGCGAAATGTTCTGTTCACCACGCCCGTTGGTTTTCTGTGTTGTGCAGTTGGTGCAGCACTCAATTTTGTTGGCCGCTGGTGGATGAAGAAGTTGGCTCATCGAAAAGTTGACGCCACCGCTTCTACCTTTGTTGACTTCATCAACCTACTTGTGGTGCTCTTGAAGAGCGGAAATAGTACCCACCAAAGTTTTCAGGCCATTTCACAGTGGACTCAGCCACTTGTGCGCACTGCGGCAAATGAGGTACTCGTATCTAGTGAAACACACTCCCGTTTCGTTGATGCTTTGCCGCTTCTTATCACCTACTTCGGCACTGGGGCGACGGGCGTAGTTAATGCACTTGCTGCTTCGGAACGTGATGGTCTGCCTCTTGCACCATTGCTGGAACGACTTTCACATGAAGCGCACAGTGAGCGCAGGCGCATCGCCCAAGAGGATGCAGCGAAACTTCCCATTCGCTTGTCTTTTCCTCTTGTGGTGTGCGTCCTGCCTTCCTTTGTCACTCTCACCATCGTGCCCATTCTTGTTGGGGCACTTTCCTCGCTCACGTTGAGCTAATTCACATACTGGAGGCACCATGATCTTTCACAGCAACTTCTACATTCAGCGTTTCGTTCAGCACATCTTCGGGCGCCAACACGACGACGATGGCCAGGCAACTACCGAATATGCCCTCATTCTCCTTGCCGCTGCGGTCATAGCCGTGCTTGTTATCACTTGGGCGACCGCGGGTGGCGGTGCGGGTCGCATCGGCGAGTTGTTTGACAATGTTTTCAACCAGGTGGTCGATAAAGCCAGCGTTGAAGTTGGCTAGCAAGAACGAAAAAGGGCAAGCAACAATTGAGTTTGCCCTGGCACTTCCACTGCTTGTTGTATTCGTCATGCTGATTGCCCAATTTGCCATCGTTGCTCGACAACAACTTGCTCTATGGGAAGTGGCACGCAATGCGGCTCGTTATGCCTCGGTTTCCACCGACCCGCAATTAGCCGCAGAGGAAATTGCTACACAGAATGGTTTTGCTCCATCGGCAGTTGTTGCCACCAACTCCGATGGCATTACCCAGGTTTCGATGACATACAAGGAAAACACCTCGCTACCGCTACTTGGGCCCTTCATTCCATCTCTCACGCTGCGGGCACATGTATCTATGCTCACCGAGCCGTAACCGAAAACCGATATTGTCACCTCATGCAATTACGCGTCGAAACCATCTTTAACGAAGGCGTGGCGGTACTGCGTTTGAGCGGCGAGGTTTCCTTGTCTACCTTGCCATATCTCAGTGACATGTTGAATAAGGCCACACAAGAGCACCCCAATGCTCCTTTTGTCGTCAACGTCAACGACCTCACCATGCTCGACGATGCCGGTATTGGAATTCTGATGGGTTTCGCTGGAAAACTGCGCAGCGCCCATACTTCATGCGTTGTGATGTGCTCTCAAGTGGGCATTCGTTCACGGCTCGCTGCTACCGGTTTCGACCTCGCAGTCAATGTTGTTGACGACGCCTAATAGTAAATATTGATAAAGAATGCACCTGCAGTAGCACTGAGTGTGCAGCGGTCCTGAGTACCGTAAACACTATGGTTACACCGCAAAAATCTGGAATGAATCAGGTTCCGTCGCATGTGCTCATTGCCGAAGACGACCCAGCTGTGCGCTCTGCGGTGCAACGTGTGCTCGAGCTCGAGGGTTACCGCGTCAGCATGGTGAACGATGGTGCTGCGGCACTTGCCTTCATTACGAAAACTCCACCCGATGTTGTTGTAATGGATGTGATGATGCCCTTCGCCGACGGCATGACCGTGTGTCGTGAAGTGCGCACACGCGGGATTCGTGTTCCTATTTTGCTCCTCACCGCAAAGCATGAAGTGAACGACCGCGTAGCGGGGCTCGATGCCGGTGCCGATGACTATTTGGTCAAGCCCTTTTCCATCGACGAACTTCTCGCACGCGTACGCGCACTTCTGCGACGCCGCGAACCGACAGGTGCAAATACGGTGCTCCGCGTGGGCGACCTCTCTCTCGACACTGCACGACGCGAGGTATTGCGCGGTGACCGCCCACTGAGTTTGACGAAAACGGAATTTGACCTATTAGAAGCGCTCATGTTGCGCACTGGTCTTGTTGTTACCCGTGAACAGTTGTACGAAGAAATCTGGGGTTTCGATTTCGAAACCGGTTCAAAATCTCTTGATGTTTATATCGGATACCTACGCCGTAAAACTGAGGAAGGTGGCGAGTCGCGGGTGGTGTACACCATTCGCGGAGTTGGCTACACGGTGAAGGTATAACCATGAGTTTGCGATCACGTCTTGCCATTGCAACAGGTGGAATTGCCTTTGTCGCTGTGGGCACTCTTGCCGCCGGCGCTTACATCATTGCAAGCCATGAGTTACGTTCGCAGGTTGATGCATCGCTCTCGTCTCGCGCCAGCACCATTGTGCGTGAAATTAACCGCAACTTTGAGCAACCACGTTTTCCCGGCCGCATGTCTTCACCACTTGGGCCCACACTTTTACAACCAGAATTTGATGCCATTACACAGGTCATCGGCATTAATGGAAATGTTTTAGCAAGCCTCGGACCATCTGTACTAGAAGTGCGGACAGACGAACTTGCGCTCGCACAAAGCGCAACCGACGGTTTGAGTTTGTTATACAACACCACGGTTGAGGGCAGTTCTTATCGTGTACTCACAGTTTCATTACCTAGTGGTGGCGCACTGCAACTTGGTCGCGACATTACCGACATTGAAGATGCGCGAGCAGGAATGCGCACCTGGCTCTTCGTATTTGGCTTTGGTGGAATTGTGATGGCTGCAGCAGCCGGATGGTTCATTGCTCGCCGCACAAGTAAACCTATTGAACAACTCTCGGCCTCTGCAGTGGAAATTGCTTCCACACAAGACACATCACAGCTCATCGATATTAAGGCAAGTGGAGAAGTTGCCGACTTGGTTTCCAGCTTCAATACGATGTTGCAAGCGTTAGGCAACTCATTAGCGCAACAAAAGCAACTGGTACAAGATGCGAGTCACGAGCTACGCACACCTCTCACCAGCTTGCGTGCAAACTCAGAACTCCTTGAACGCCCCGACTTGCCACAACACACTCGCGAAGAAATTATCCACGACATTCGTGCCGAAATTGATGAGCTCACTGCTCTCTCGAGCGAACTCTCTGCACTTGCTTCCGACCAACGGTCTTCAGAAGATCCCGTTGCCGTCGATATTGCTGAAGCCGTACAAGAAGTGGCAGAACGCGCCCAACGCCGCTCGGGTCGTGTAGTGGAACTGCACAGCGCTTCGCCCGCACAAGTAGTGGTGCGCCCCGCACAATTCGACAGGGCTATTTCAAATCTCATCGACAACGCCATCAAATTCAGCCCAGCGGGTAGCAAAGTTGATGTGTTCATTAAAGGAACGCGCATTGAAGTGCACGACTCGGGGCCAGGTATTGCCCCCGAAGATCGCCAGTTTGTTTTCGATCGCTTTTACCGTGCAGCAGCAACACGAGCCATGCCAGGTTCTGGATTAGGACTTGCCATTGTGAAGCAGTTTGCCGATATTCATCGAGCAACTACTTTTGTTGGCGCCTCAGGAACCGGAGGCGCAATGGTAGGGCTAGATCTAGCCCCGACCACCACTTGGAGCAGCGCTGCTCACACCGTCGGTACGAAATGATGGGTCGTACTTACGAAGCTCTGCACGCGAAATAATCATTTTGTGCACCTCGTCTGGCCCGTCGGCCAAGCGCAGTGAACGAATGTGTGCGTACATGCGTGCCAATGGGAAGTCTTGGCTAATGCCACCAGCGCCGTGCACCTGAATAGCGCGGTCAATAATTTTGAGCGCCATTACTGGTGCTGCAACTTTGATTGCCGCAATTTCTGTACGTGCACCTTTGTTGCCCACAGTGTCCATGAGCCATGCAGTTTTCATTGTTAAGAGACGAATCATCTCGAGGTCAATACGAGCTTCAGCAATCCAGTCTTGAATGTTTGAACGCTCTGCTACTCGCTTACCAAATGTGGTGCGGTTCAAAGCACGCTGACACAACATTTCCAGTGCACGTTCTGCTGCACCAATGGTGCGCATGCAGTGGTGAATACGACCAGGTCCGAGGCGTGCTTGGCTAATCATGAAGCCATCGCCTTCGTTGGCAATGAGGTTGCTCACAGGTACACGCACGTTGTCGAAAATGGTTTCGGCGTGACCTTCTTGGTCGATGTAGCCGAACACGGTGAGGTTGCGCTTCAACGTAACGCCCGGTGTATCAATAGGAACCAAGATTTGGCTCTGCTGTTGGTGCGGCGCAGCCTTGGGGTCGGTCTTACCCATCA
>JAURNB010000022.1 GCA_030830415.1 Acidimicrobiales bacterium
GAATGTGCGTTTCGTTATTCACCCGTATTCCCTCCGCTGGAATTACCCAGATCAGGTTCTTGGGTCGGTAGCGGCGACTACCCTCTCAGCCTGCCGAACCAGCAAGCTCCCCTTCAGTTGTTTGTAGGTTACAGCGCTGCAGTTGGCCTAGCGATGTCGGGCTCAATAAATATGATGCGCGCGCGAGGATACGCGCCTCTGACACACGCCTCTGCATTGTCGATTGCGGTTGCGAGTTCTTGCATGTTGAGGTGCGGGGAGAACTCGATCTTTGCGGCCACAAGTACATCGTCGGGGCCGAGGTGCTCTGTACGGAGATGAATGACCTGAAGTACATTTTCGGCACTTGCCAGCGATGTGCGAATGAGGTCTTCGTCGCTTGCCGATGCAGCTTCACCAATGAGGAGACTTTTCATTTCAATTGCCAAAACAATTGCAATCACGATGAGCAGTATTCCAATAGATGCAGAACCAATGGCATCCCAGCGTGGTTCGTGGGTGAAGTGGCTCATTAACACTCCAAAGAGCGCAAGGCACAAGCCAATTTCGGCGCCGATGTCTTCCAGTAGAACCACAGGAAGTTCAGGTTGTTTGGCCTCGCGAATAAAACTCCACCAACTTTGTTGTGGATCTTTAATGTGGCGGGATTCTTTGATGGCGGTACGCAGCGAATATGTCTCTAGCAAAATGGCAACAACGAGAATTCCTATTGCAATGCCAAAGCCATCGGCTTCGTGCGGATGGATGAGTTTTTGAATTCCCTCGTACAAAGCAAAGAGCCCGCCCATGCTGAAGAGAACGAGTGCAACGACGAAGGCCCAGAAATAACGCTCTCGTCCAAAACCAAAGGGGTGTCGCCCGGTTGCATTTTTCTGAGACCGATTGCCACCGAGCAAAAGGAGTGCCTGGTTTCCAGTATCGGCAAGTGAGTGCGCCGATTCTGCAAGGAGAGAAGCCGATGAGGTGAGGAGAAACCCAGTGAACTTCGCGATGGCGATTCCGAGATTGGCGAAAAACGCGGCGAAAATTGCTTTGCGACTACCTTCATGCATGGGATGATGTTGTCATAGTTTGAGGCGTTGTTGTTAACAGAATTGTGAATCGGGGAGTTATGAGCGTTTTGAGTGGGCGAGTTGCATTGGTAACAGGCGGAGGCCGCGGCATTGGCCGTGGCATTAGCGAACTTCTCGCAGCCGAGGGAGCATCTGTTGCAATTAACTATCACAGCGGCAAAGAAGGTGCTGAAGAAACGCTGCGAAAAATTATTGATCGCGGTGGTACCGCCAAAATGTACGGAGCATCAGTTGCCGACTACGAAGCAAGTAGCGCAATGGTCAAAGAAGTCATTCGCGACTTTGGGCATATCGACATTCTGGTAAATAACGCGGGTATTGCATCACGTGGCAAAGCAGTTGCCGACACCGACGCCGCAGAGGTCGAGAGGTTGCTTGCTGTGCATGCTGTGGGTGCCCATCAGCTCTGCGCAGCAGTATTGCCAAGTATGCGCACTCAAGAGCGTGGCGACATCGTTTTCATTTCCTCTGTTGCTACTGCGAATAATTCAGCAAAGGGCGCTCCGTACAACATGGGTAAAGCAGCCATGGAAGCCTTGGCATTGACCTTGGCTAAGGAAGAACGCAAGAACGGAATTCGTGTGAATATTGCCGCTCCAGGTTTGGTGGAAACCGATATGGGCGTTCGTTTGTCGAGGTCCTTAACCGGCAACAAGGAACTGACCGACCTGAGGTCGCTCGACGACAGTGCCCCTTTCGGGCGTGTATGCCAGCCCGATGACGTAGCAAATGTGGTGCTGTGGTTCTGTTCCCCAGGTTCGGCATATGTCACAGGGCAGCGCGTGCAATGCGATGGTGGCGGAGCCATCACGAGTTATTAGCTCCGATGGCATCTCGGCCAAGGGTGCAGATAGCCTGCACAGCGTGACCACTGAAGCAACTGAGACCCCAAAAGTCAGCCCATTCGATACGCCAGCGAGCCCTGTTGAATACATCGTGACGGTGACTCCTGAAGCGGTTGCCAAACTCATTGAATTGCGCGATGAAGAGCCAGAAAAAGACCGCTTAGGTTTGCGCATTGAAGTGGTGAGTAGCCCTGGTGAAGACTTTCGCTACGACCTCTCTTTCGATGTGGTCACCCAAGCTGCCTTCGCAGACGAAGTGCGCACAACCGATGGCATTAAAACCATCGTCGCTGCAAACAGCATCGATCTTTTGCAGGGTTCAATTCTCGATTACACCGCTTCGCAAGGTCTCATCATTCGTAATCCAAATAAACCACTCGCTGCCAGCGTTGAAGGTCTTGTGCGCAACGATGAGTTGTCGGCCAACATTGAAACTGTTTTAGCCGGAGAAGTGAACCCGGCGCTTGCCTCCCACGGCGGGTTCGTTACCTTCATGGGCCACGACACCGAAGGTACGGCGTATCTCACTATGGGTGGTGGGTGCCACGGTTGCTCCATGAGTCGCATGACCATGTTGGAAGGCGTACAAACAACGCTGCTGGAAAAAGTTCCTGGCGTCGTGAAAGTGCGCGACCTCACCGACCACACCTCTGGCGATAACCCCTACTACACCTAAATCTCCACATTCCATGAGCTCGTTCTCACGGGCTACTCTCGGAGTATGACGGGGATTATTTCTTATGGTGCTTATATTCCGTATTGGCGCCTGCAACGCAGCACGCTTGCATCGGCTCTTGGCTCAGGTGGAGCTAAAGGTGCACGCGCTGTAGCAAGTTTCGATGAAGACACCACCTCGATGGGTGTTGAAGCAAGTCGCATTGCTTTGCGCGGAGTCAGCGAAAAGTATTCGCCACAATCATTGTGGTTTGCTACAGCAGAGCCTGGATACCTCGATAAAACAAATGCAAATGCAATCCATGCAGCACTCAGCCTCGAAAGCTCGGTCAACGCATTCGATTGTTTGGGTTCAGTAAGAAGTGGCGTTGCTGCTGTTCACGCTGCTGCGTCGGGAAACTCAATTGCCGTGTTGAGCGATATTCGCACAGGTCTTCCCGGTGGAAGCGATGAATCGATGGGCGGCGACGGGGCTGCTGCATTGTGCTTTGGCACCGAAAATGTCATAGCTGAATTCATTAGCACGGGAACATCAACATCTGAATTTGTTGATCGGTGGAGAACCCCAGGCGATCAGGCAAGCAAGCAGTGGGAAGAGCGCTTTGGCGAGTATGCCTATGCGCCGCTTGTGGAGGTTGCTTTCAATGAGGCCTTGAAAAAGGCGAACCTCACTGCAGCTGATGTTTCGCACAGCATTTTTTCTGGTTTACATACGCGTGCTGTTAAAGCTGCACCTAAATCTTGTGGCATCAACCTCGACACTCTGCGCGACGATTTTGCAGCCACTCTAGGAAACTCTGGAACTGCACATTGGGGTGTCATGCTGGCCAATGTTCTCGATACTGCTCAGCCAAATGAGGTCATCGCCATTGTGGTGTTGGCCGATGGGGTTAACGTCATCTTGTTGCGCACTACTGAAGCATTGAGTGCTCATCAAAAGCAACAAGACCCCTCGCTCACTGTTCAAGCTCAAATTGCTGCTGGCCGCAACGACTTGTCGTACGCACAGTTTCTTACATGGCGTGGCTTCTTGCATCGTGAGCCGCCTCGTCGCCCAGAGCCCGATCGCCCCGCTGGCCCACCAAGCTTGCGTACGGCTGCATGGAAATATGGCCTTTACGGAAGCCGTGATGAAAGCGGTTTCATTTATTTGCCACCAGCGCGCGTCAGTTTGCAGTCGGGCAGCATCGACAAAATGGAAATGGTGCGGATGGCAGATATTCGCGCAACCATTGCTACCTACACAGTCGACCACTTAGCGTTCAGCATGAGCCCGCCAGTGGTTGCAGCCGTTATCGACTTCGACGGTGGTGGGCGTTTCCAATGTGAACTGACCGACGTTGACCCAGCAACTGTCAAAATTGGTGACCGGGTGGAAATGTCGTTTCGCAAGC
>JAURNB010000184.1 GCA_030830415.1 Acidimicrobiales bacterium
AATTCACCCTTCACGGTGAGTTGTGACTCATGGGCCACAAGGTTCACTGAGAAAGCAGAACCACCCTGGCGCTGGCAATGGTCGCAATGACACACTGCCGTTGCAAGCAGGTCTCCAACAAGTTCAAACGTTACGGCTCCACAAAGGCATCTTCCAATTGTCATGTCTTGATAGTAGTCAAAACTGGCGGCCAGCCTGATAGGTCAAAGGGCTTCGGGTCTATTGACTCAAGATGCGCTGGAAGGTGCCAGCGAGGCTCTTGCTTTTGGCAATGCTGATGTGGCCATAGTCGCGGTAGACCCATTCATCGTTCTGAACGGTGCTGCAGGGGTCGTTGGGGCAAAGCTCGTTAAAGAGGTCGAGCGTGGTGGCTTTCGACTCGGTGGCAGCGATTTCCTCCGATTCAACAGCGAGTTTGCGCGCGGCTTGCGCATCGGCTTGGGTGATGGACGTATCCATCCAATTCTTTGGTCCGAGAATGCGTAAGGGTGCCATTCCAATGGGTGTCCAGCGCGCAAATTTGGGAACCGGGTGGACGATGATGACCTTAATATTGCGGTAGCGCAAGATATTGGAGATCTTGGTGAGACCCTCTTGTAGCGCAAGTGCTTTTTCTTCGGGAGTGGTGTAAGTGATTTTCCCATCTGAAGAGCGGAAGGTGAAATAACTCTGTCTGATGTAACTGTCGGTAGCAGATGCAATAACCACGTATTGCGGTTTTAATTCAATGAGGTGCGCCAAGGTTTTGGAAACAAAATAACTGCAGGTGGTGTCTTCCTTGCTCCAGTCCCATAGGCGTAGGTTGGCAAAGGGACACGACGACTGTGTGGCGACCTTGGCGTTGAGTGAGGCGGCATTGGCGCCGGCAATAAAGCCTTCGGTGAATTGGCCGGCATTGGAATCGCCAATGAGAACTGCCGTGCCTTTGGGGTTCTCTACGTTCCATGAACAGTTGTCATTTTTACGCATGCCCATGGGGGTGGGTGTGCTACATCCACGCAATACATCTTCATGTAGAGCGAACGGTTTGTACAGGCTCGATGCACTCACGCGGTCGTGCGAGGTATTCAGTGCAACTGCTGCGATGAGCGGAATGACAATGCAGGTTGCGCCAAGTAAGAGTGTGCGTCGTGGGGCTGAGTTCTTGCGAAAGTGAATAGGTGATTCAATGAGGCGGTAAGAAAGCATGGCGGGCACAATGGAGAGCACTGCTGCAATACCGCGTGCGCCACGAACTTGTGGGAAGACCGCATAGGCAAACACAATGAAGGGCCAATGCCAGAGGTACCAGCCGTACGACAAGTCACCAAGTTTTTGCATGGGGCGGCTAGCGAGGAGTGAAGTAATGAAGTTGCGCGATTGTGACTCGCCAGCCGCAATAAGCAACATGGTGCCTACCACAGGTACGAGAGCCGCATTGCCAGGAAAAGGAGTGCGCTTATCGAAACCCCATGCTCCCCAGGCGAGTAAGGCAAGGCCAAGTACTGAGAGGAGGTAGGCATTGAAGGTGTTGATACGTGCGAGTGCGACTGCACCTAAGGCAAGGATTGCCCCTGCGGCAAATTCCCATGCCCGTGTGGGTGCGTAATAGAAAGCAAAACTTGCTGACTTGCCGCCATTAAATGTCATGGTGCGCGATACAACGAAGGAAAGCACGCCGATGACGGAGAGAAAGACCGCAAGGAACACGCGGTGGTTGGTGCGTAAGCGTGTGGCTATAGCCCATGCAATGGCGAGGAGCGCGGGAAAGACCAAATAGAACTGTTCCTCAACGGCCAGCGACCAGGTGTGCAAGAAAGGGTTGGCTTCAGCGTTGAGGCCAAAGTAGCCGCCACCTCCGCCGCCAACATGGTGCAGGTAGGTGTTGGCGTTGAAGAGCGAAGCAGATGCACCCGTACGTGCCGCAATGGGCTGGGCAGCTATCGCTGCAAGAAACGTAGAGAGAAGGAGGGTGATTGCGAGCATGAGGCCAAGAGCGGGCAGTAGACGACGAATACGGCGGAGGTAGAAGTTGCGGAAGTTGATTTTCCCCTGCGCGTCGAACTCTTTTAAGAGCATGCGGGTAATAACAAAGCCTGAAACCACGAAAAAGACGTCGACCCCGATGAATCCGCCAGGCAGTACAACGCCGGCGTGGTAGACCACCACAAGTGCCACAGCAATGGCACGAATACCTTGAATGTCGTTGCGAAAACCCGCAGGGCTAATGGTCATCATGGGCTTTCCTATTTTAGGTGTCAATTCACGTCAGTGGGGTAGGCGAAGTAAGATTGGGCATTCTTTAGGGGGTAGCTATGGCAGTTTTAACCAGTGATTTTGCACGCGATCGTGGATCCGATGTGGCGCTCATTGATGAATCTCGTTCTGTTACATGGACAGATCTCAACGACCGTGTGAACCGACTAGTGAACGGCTTGCGTGATCTTGGGCTCTCGACCGGCGACACCGTTGCCGTGGTGGCTGGCAACCAGTGCGAGTGGTTCGAAATTGCTCAAGCTTGTGCCCACGGTGGTTGGACCTATGTTCCCGTCAACTGGCACTGGGTGGCCGACGAGCTTGCCTACGTGTTTAACGATGCGCAGGCAAAAGTTGTTCTGGTTGATGCACGTTATGAAGGTCCTGTTGCGGAAGCAATGAAAGATGAACGTTCGCAAAGTGTGCAACACATTGTGGGTATTCAATGCGGTGCTAGTGCCGCTGTGCGAAAGGGTGCAAACTTCGTCGAGTTCGAAGCACTTCTTGCAGGTGCGAGCAACGCAGAACCCACCGACCAAATGCTCGGTGGCCCGATGTTCTATACCTCTGGCACCACGGGGCGACCCAAAGGTGTGCGTGGTGCATTGTCGGGTGGCATGGCACTCACGCCCGACATTATGAAACTCATTGCTGCAGGGTTTTCTAGCTTCTTGCCAATTCCCGGCCGCACCATGTTGTGTGGGCCGTTTTACCACTCGGCGCAATGGGCATTTTCGTTCTTCCCCATGGTGGGTGGTTCGTCGGTAGTAATGCAGCACAAATACGACTCGGCAGAAATGCTGCGCCTCATCGATGAGCATGCCTGCACCAACGTGCACTTAGTGCCTACGCAAATGAAACGCCTGCTCGACTTGCCACAAGCCGTGAAAGACACGTTTGAAGGTGCGGCATTGAGCACCGTGTGGCATGGAGCAGCACCTTGCCCGCCAGCAGTAAAGCGTGGTCTCATTGAATGGTGGGGCCCGAAAATTACCGAGTACTACGGCAGTACGGAAGGTTCCATCATTTCAACGGTGAGCTCGCAAGAGTGGCTCGATAAGGGTGGAAGCGTGGGCAAGCCACTCGACAGTGTTGAAGTACTTGTATTGAACGATGCCAACGAGCGTGTGGAACAGGGCAGCGAAGGCACCCTGTACTTCCGCAACAAGATGGGAACTGACTTCTCGTATCACAACGATGAAGGTAAAACGAAAGATGCACATTTGGAGCCAGGTGTTTTCACCACCGGCGACGTGGGTTACATCGACGCCGATGGGTACTTGTGGCTTTCTGATCGCAAGATCGACATGATTATTAGTGGCGGAGTCAACATTTACCCTGCCGAAATTGAAGGCGTCATTGCAGTGCACCCAGGTGTTGAAGATGTTGCAGTGATAGGCGTGCCCGACGAGGAGTTTGGTGAAAGTGTGAAAGCACTCGTACAAGTGCAAGAAGGCGTTGCAGAGTCAGCAGAACTCGCAACTGCAATCATTGCGCGTTGTCGCGAGTTGCTTGCGGGCTATAAAGCACCGCGTTCTGTTGATTTCATTGCACATATTCCTCGTACAGGCACCGGAAAAATTCAAAAGAAGCCACTGCGCGCTCCGTATTGGGAAGGGCACTCGCGCAAAATATAAATGTGCAAATTTAAGGTACGAGCCGTTTGTAGGAAGTAATGCCGGCAACGGTTTGCGCCTCTCCATATTCACCACGAGCCACGAGTTTATTGAGTAAATCTTGAGGTGCTTGCCCGAGTGTTCCGTCTTTGACAACGATCCATTTCACCTTGCTGGGGCTCACAAACTTTGAGTCGTCGTTGAGAAAGTTTGTTTTGATCCACGGGTTGGGGAATGTGTAAATGATTTCACGCTGCGCTGCGTGCGGAACCAATGCGTAGTGAGCCGACACCACGTCGGTGGGGCCTACTCTGTCGAGGGCTGCGACCCAGCCACTGTTGTCGCGAGTTCCATGTGGCCAATACCCAATGTTGTACTTTGCGCCAAATGGGAGAAGTCCCCAAGAGTTCGCAGCAATGTAGGCGCACACCACAACTCCAGCGACGCCCAAGCGACCTAATGACCGTGAACGCCTCTGCAAAAATGCCGCCCCTTCAATGGCTGCAGCAATGGCGGCCACATTGGGAACGGCTTGATAGTGGTACATCATCGCCCAGGTGAAGTCGGCAGTGGTGAGAATGTTGATGAAGAACTGCGGTATCCCCATGAGCAAGGTCAGTGGTGCAAGAAACGGGAGAAATGCGAGAGGCGACGTAATGCGCCCGGCATAGCCAATGGCGTTGTTGTCAGACAGTCGGTCGATGAAGAGCGTTGGGTGTCGCAGTGAGGTTTTCACCACTTCAGATGGAGTGGTTCCTAAGTTGCCATACAAGGCGCCATATGCACTCAATTCACCAGCAAGGTGGGGAACAAACCACACTGCAAAAATGAGGAAGTAGAGAGTGGCTCCTGCAAAGAGCGCGGCGCCAAAGCGAACGCGCTTGCGAAACATCAACAAAATGCCTAAGCCCATCACCGCGAGTGAAATGTCTTCTTTCCACAGCATTGCAACTGCAATCCACACAATGGTGATGACATTGTGGCGAGTGACGTGCTTGCCCATTCCCTCAGGGCGTGATGTTGCGTAGTGGTAGCCCATGAGAAGGAAAGGCATAGCCATTGTCTCGGGGTGGAAGGTTTCCCACGCCAAGTATGCGGTAGTGGGAAGAAGCAACCAGGCGACTCCGAAGGCGAGGGCAGATGCTTCGCTTTTCAAGCGATGGCGGGCAATGAGAAAAACGGGGTACGCCGCACTTGCTAATGCAATTACTTGCAACATGTTCCACAGGTTGGGGCCGCCGCCGAGCCACACAAGTGGCACGAGGAAGTAGTACATAAACATTGCGTGATGGCCAAACACCGGAAGACCACAGACCGTGTTGAACCATTTGCCGTTGGCGAGTAGCCACAGCGACTGGTCGTGAATACCGAGGTCAAAGTCGAATGTTGCATACGCATTGTGACGATGTACAACCAAACGCCCAACAACAATGATCCATGTAAAAATGGAGGCCCAAATGAGCGCGGAGGAAAGCGACTTGCGCACAGCAGGCATTGATAAAAAATACTACTCCGAGTTCTGATATTTTGGTCATGCAGTAACGAACGAGAGGTAAGTGATCAAAATGGCAAGCAAAGAGGCAGAAGCGTTCCTTCAGCAAGTTCGCGAGTATCAAAAACAGGCACTCGGTTCGGCCACAGCAGTTCCCACACTCGAAGAAATGCGCTTTGGGGCAGAAGCGGTCATGGAAACCGTCGGTGCTATGCCAATTGGTGTCGAAATTGAAACTGTCGACGTCAACGGTCTATCGGCCCTGTGGGCTCGTCATCCTGGCGCCGATGCGCAATCGGTGGTGATGTACTTCCACGGAGGCGGTTATGTGGTGCAAAGTGCCAATTCGCATCGCAAAGTCGCAGCTCATTTGGCATTGCAGAGTAATAGAAATGTGCTGAGTGTGAATTATCGACTCGCTCCTGAGCATGTGCATCCAGCAGCAGTGAACGATGCGGTCACTGCGTATCAATGGCTACTGAAAGCTGGTTATGCCTCAAACAAAATTGCGATATCTGGCGACTCGGCTGGCGGAGGGCTATCTGTTGCGCTCATGGTCGCGTTGAAGAATCAGAAAATCGAGCAGCCAGCTGGCGCCGTTGTTTTCTCGCCATGGGTAGACCTTGAAGGAACTGGCGAATCAATGGACTCCAAAGCAAGTGTCGACCTCATGGTCGATCGCCATGCACTTGCGCTGATGGCAAACATGTTCATTGGCGGCGGCTCGTTGCGAGACCCTCTCGCTGCTCCGTTGTATGCAGACCTTGCTGGTATTGCGCCTCTTTATATTCAAGTAGGCGGTGATGAAGCATTGCTCGACGACTCCACACGGTTAGCTACACGTGCAGCCCACGCTGGAGTACCTGTGCGCTTGGAAGTTTTTCCCGAAATGCAACACGTCTTTCAGTCTGGCGTTGGTGTCATTCCCGAAGCGAATGATGCGGTAGCGCGTGCGGGGCAGTGGCTGCAGGGCATTTTGTCCTGAGGTCTATTTCCCGTTCAGCGCGGCAACAACCGGAGCAAAAGTGTCAACATCTTCAGCCCCAACAATGATGTAGCTAAAGCCCCAACGTTCGCGGCGAGCAAGGAGGTCTTCAATGAGCTTGCTCGGAGGGCCAATGAGGGCAAAAGGTGTCTCTTCCACCATCGATGGCGTCACACCAATCATCTGCGCAACACCATCAATTGTCCCGGCGGCATCGTCGGTGACCTTGACGAAAAACGCACGGATGTTCATCTCGATGTTCGGCAAGCGAGAACCTGCAGCATCGATGACGATGTTGACTTTGTCGGTAACGGCTTCGGCGGTCATGGTGCTAATGGCTTCGGGGCCAACAACGCCTGCTGTCATGGTGCCGTTGATGCCAATGATGTCGGCTTCACGCGCTGCGTATGAAAGAACACGTTTGCCGCCGCCACCAATCAAGATGGGCGGGTACGGGCGCTGCACAGGTTTGGGCATTCCCACATAATTGGCAACGTTGTAGTGAGTGCCCGTGTGGTTGACGGGGCTGTCACCCATTGCAGCTTTGATAATGGCAAGGCCTTCAATGAAGCGGTCGATGCGCACACCTGGTGAGTCGTAGGCAATGCCCGATTGCTCGTAGTCGCTCACCATCCAGCCTGCGCCTAAACCAATTTCGAGGCGACCCTCAGAGAGCAAGTCGATAGTGGCAAGTTCTTTTGCAAGTACGACGGGGTGCTTGTAATCGTTGTCCCATACGAGCGCGCCCACGCGCAAAGTGCTTGTTGCGTCTGCCACAGATTGCAATGCGGGAATCGGTGCAAGTTGATCGGTGAAGTGGTCGGGCATGGTGAGGCATGAAAAGCCATTGGCCTCTGTCTTTTTTGCAAGGTCAATCCACTCTGCTCGGTTCGTGGCGCGTGAGCACTGGACGCCAAAACGAAAGGGGGCAATGTGTGGAAAAGTCATGCGAAACCTTGTCATATCCCACAGCAGCACAGCAAGTAGGGGGATGTACAGAAAAGTGCCGATGTGCTCAGGTACCGTAGAGATTGTGCCGAATGTAAAGGATTTCTTCCGCAGGTTTGCGACGAAAGATCATCTTTCACGCGTGGGCGGCACTGTGGGAAAGATGAGCATCGTGCTCATGGCCGGAGCGCTTCTCGTCAGCGCACTTGTAGTGGCCATGGCGCCGCGAGTGTGGGGAATTGCCACAGCGCATAACGAAAAGCCAGTTGCGCTTCCTGCATTTACGGGAATTGCGCAGCGTTCGTACCTGTTCGACGTGAATGGTGCTCAAATTGGTGCATTCCAGGTGGAAAATAGTCAACCCGTGAAAATGCAAGAGGTGCCAGTCGATGTCACAGCGGCAATTCTTGCAGTGGAAGACGCTGGCTTCTATGGGCACAAAGGCGTGAACTTGCGTGCGTTAGTGCGAGCAACGTTGTCGAATTTCAATGCGGGAAGTTCGCGGCAAGGTGCATCGACCATCACTCAACAAGTGGTGAAAAATGAATATCTCGCAGGCCTGCCTCGTGATGGTCGGTACAAGGTGCTTCAGGCAAGGTACGCCGCACTATTGGAGAAGCAGGCAACAAAGCCGCAAATTCTTGAGCGGTATCTGAACACTGTATTTTTTGGCAACAATGCTTACGGCATCGAAGCTGCTGCAGAAATTTACTTTGGTGTTGGTGTCGAGAAACTCACATTGGTGCAGGGCGCTTTTCTGGCTGGGCTCATTCAGGCGCCTACTAGTTACGACCCCATTCGCCATCCGGAACGATCGCGGCAACGTTTTGCTCAAGCCTTGAATCGACTCGCTGTCGAAAAGTTATTGACGCCAGAAGAAGCAGCGCGTTTGGCAAAGGAATGGCCCTTGCCAGAAGCAGTGCAGAGTGTTCCGCAGAAATCGGTGGAGCGTACGTACTTCTCGGAAACGGTGAAAGATTATCTCTTGAATCGCAGCGATATTTTGGGACCCACGTATCAAGAGCGATACAACGCACTTTTCCGTGGTGGGTTAAAGATCTACACCACGTTGGACAACAGCTATCAAAAAGCTGCAGAAAAGGCTGCGGCAGAGAAACTTCCTGCAAACAAGCAAGGTATTCAATCGGCTGTTTTGTCGTTAGATACATCAACTGGCGGCGTGCGTGCCATGGTGGGCGGTCCTGGTTTTGTTCCTGGGCAAAGTGAAGTCAACATGACACTGCGCAGGCGTCAAACTGGTTCAAGTATCAAGATCTTTATTTTGGCCGCTGCATTGCAGGCGGGCGCGGAAGGTATCGACCTCATCGATGGAACTTTGCCATGCACATTGCCTAACCCCGGTAAGCCCGAAGAACCTTTTGTGGTGACTAAAGGCGTGAGTCGCCCACTGGGGTCACTTGAAGAAATGACGTGGTATTCCATTAACTGTGCATACAGCAGACTGTCGCAAATTGTCGGTTTGAACCGTGTGGTTGACACCACGTATCGCATGACGCAATCGATGTATCTCAATCGCGAAACGTTTTCGATACAGCCATATGCAAGCTTTGCAACTGGCGCAAATGAAATGAGCCCATTCGATATGGCGAGTGGAGCACAAACCATCGCCAATGGTGGTTTGCATAAGCAGCCGTACTTCATAGACCGCATCGAGAATTTCTCGGGAACGATGTATGAGCACAACGACCCAGGCACACAAGTGTTTACCAAGGAAATTGCCAATAAAGCGGTGTCTATTTTGAAAGGCGTGCTCACTAAAGGCACAGCCCGCCGTAGTGCGCTCGACAAAGATCGCCCTGCTGGTGGGAAAACAGGTACCCAAGACGACAACACCAATGCATGGTTCGTTGGGTTTACCAAAGAGCTCACCACTGCGGTGTGGGTGGGTGACCCCCGTGCCTATACCTCAATGGTGGGAATTCCCGAATTTGTCGCTGCAGGTGTTCCGCGTGTGCAGGGTGCCACATTCCCTGCAGCTATTTGGAAGGCATACAACGATGAGGCACTTGTTGATGCTCCCGTTGTTGATTGGGAGGCGGCTGTTCCTCCAAGTAGGGGTTCAATGCGCCTTTACTTGCCCGGTGTTGATTGTGTTGCTCAATTGGTGTCGGGTGCGTTGCCACGTAGGTTTACAGGCAACGTGGTGGCCTATGACCCCATGTGGTTTACAACAACAACGCAGCCAGGTGCCGTGCCTGCAGTCGAGGCTCCCACCTCGACAATGGGTACAACAACCACATTGCCGGTTGTGGTTCCCGGGGCGCAAGGCCCGCCAGTGGTGAGCATTGTCGACCCAGGCACCACCATTTTGCCGTCTAATACCAACCCGTTTTCTCCATTGCCCACGCTCGACCCGCTGGGGAACTTGGTGTTTGACTGCGCAAAGCCGCTTCCTGGGGGCGTGCAAACGAGTATTCCGACTGCTGGCTAATAGCCTGCAAGTGTGTCGATCTTGGTTCATCTCTATGACCTGCAAATGCTCGATACCACCCTCGAGCAACTGCGTCACCAGTTCATTACCTTGCCAGAGCGTGAAGCTTTAGCCCTTGTGCAGAAAAATGCGGCCGATTGCACGGCGAAGATCTCGTCTGGTGAAATGCGTCAGCAAGAACTGGAAAAACTACTGAGTGCGGCAGAGGCCACGAGCGCAACGTTGCGTAAAAAACGAGAGCGCCTTGAACAGCAAATGAAAACAGTTATTGCTCCACGTGAAGCAGAGGCGCTTCAACATGAAATCTCGACGGTTGGTAGCGAAATTGATGCGGTCGACGAAGAGTCGCTGGCCTTCATGGAAGAGTCTGAGCACATCGATTCCACACTTGTTGCAGCGCGAAGTGCGCTCATTGAGTTGCAGGCTAGCGAAATTGCAGCCACCGCATCACTGCAACAAGCCGAAGAGTATAAAAAAGCTGAAGCGCGTGATGTTGAAGAAAAGCGTCATCGTCTTGCCGACACACTCGATGAAAAGTGGTCGGCTGCTTACGAATTGCGCCGTTCACAGCACAAAGGCATTGCGGTAGCAAAAGTGAAAAATCACGTGTGTGGTGGGTGCCATCTCGACCTCTCTACCTCGGAAGTCGACCTGCTCAAAAAAGAGACCGATGAAAACAGGGAATGCCCGAACTGTGCTCGGTGGCTGGTGTTCTAAATGTTGTTCTGGTTTGTTGCCACAGCAATACTTTCGGTTCGTTTTGTTTTTCAGGACCCGCGTTTCGACTATCGACTACTTGTAGTAGGGGTTCTTCTTCCCGACGCCATCGACATTTGGTTCGGTGGTGCACGAGTGATGCACACGCTGCTGTTCAGCGTTTCTTTGCTCGTGGTGATTATGTTGGCAACACGAAAGAAGAGACCTCTGCGCAAGCGCACCTTGCCGCTTGCAATAGGCACTTTTATGCATCTCATTTTTGATGGTGCATTTACTGCGACGAAAGTGTTCTGGTGGCCTTTTGGGGGAGCGTCATTTGGTGATGCTGAACTTCCTGTTGCTCAGCGGATGGGGCTCAATGTTGTGATGGAAATTGTTGGCATTGTGTTGCTGGTTGTTTTAGTGCGCCAGTGTGGGCTGGCAGACCCGCAGCGGCGTCGAGATTTTTTACAAACGGGAATGTTGTCGTCGGTAAGCGAAGAAAAGTAAAAACATGGGGGAACGCTTACTCACCCTTGTACGCCACGGGCAAACAGTTGCGAACGCACAGAACCTTTTGCAAGGTCATATCAACCATCCACTCGATGAAGTTGGTCTTTTGCAGGTGAGTTTGTTGGGTGGGGCACTGCAAAAAATCGCCCCAGTGAGTCGCGTTGTTGCAAGCCCTCTTTTGCGTGCTCAGCAAACCGCGCAAGCTATTTCCCAGGGTCTTTCTCAACACATCGAAGTAGAAACCGACCCACGTTGGATTGAGTTGAACTACGGCGACTTCGATGGGCAACCAGTGAGCTCGGTGAGCCCAGAACAGTGGGCAACGTGGCGAACGGATGAGCACTTTCGTCCGCCTCAAGGCGAGACGCTTGCTGAACTCTCGGTGCGCGTACATGACGCTATTGATGCGTTGTTGGCAGACTCTGTGAGTTCACACATCGTGGTGGTGAGTCATGTTTCGCCCATCAAGGCGGCGGTTGCATGGGCGCTGGGTGTTGGTGTTGAGGTGTCGTGGCGCACAGCACTCGACCGAGCATCGATGACAACAGTGAGGCTCGATGCCAAGCATCCGGCATTGAAAACATTCAATGTCACGCTGTGAAGTGGTGAGTCGGTCTGTAAGCGGGATTCTGT
>JAURNB010000185.1 GCA_030830415.1 Acidimicrobiales bacterium
AGCTGGCTCGTAAACACGGCGGACGTGGTCGCCACACAATGGTGTCGGCCCTCGGTAGTTTTCATGGCCGTACTCTTGGTGCCTTGGCTGCCACTGGGCAACCCGCAAAGCATGAACCATTCCAACCCATGCCCGAAGGCTTCAAGCACGTTGCCTTTGGCGACATCGAGGCGATGTCACTAGCTGTCGATTCATCGGTGGCGTCTGTATTGCTGGAGCCAATTCAGGGTGAAGGTGGAGTCATTCCGGCACCTGCTGGTTATTTAAAAGCTGTGGAGTCGCTGTGCAAAGAACGCGGTGTGCTGCTCGTCATCGATGAAGTGCAAACAGGTATGGGTCGTACCGGAAAATGGTTTGGCTTTGAACATTCTGGTATCTCGCCCGATGCGGTACTCATGGCTAAAGCGCTCGGCAACGGTGTTCCTGTGGGTGCCATCTGGGTGAAAGAAGATGTTGCCAAAGTCCTTCAGCCCGGAGACCACGGAAGCACCTATAGCGGAACTGCTCTTGTCACTTCTGTGGTGCGTGCCGTCATTGCTGAAATGAAGCGCATTAATGCTCCTCAACTCGCAACCTCCGTTGGTGCACAACTCACTGAGAAGCTTCGCGGCGTTCCTGGTGTCGTTGGCGTTCGTGGTGCTGGATTATTGCTTGGTATCGAGTTGGCTCAAGGGCTCGACGCGACGAAGGTCTACCAAGCATGCCTGGCACAGGGTTTGGTAACGAATGCGGTGAATGCTTCAACAATTCGTATGGCTCCTCCATTGAATGTCAGTGCTGAACACATTGAAGAGGCCGTTGCCATATTCGCCAAGGTGATGGTTCAGATGAAGAAGGAAGTAGAGGCTGCGCAATGAGCATTCGTCACATACTCGACACGTCAGACCTTTCTGTCGAAGAACTGAAGGATGTTCTTGCACTCGCACAGATGCCAGTAGCGCAGTTGGGCGAGCCTTTAACTGGTCACTGCGCTGCACTTATATTTGAAAAGCCGTCCAACAGAACACGGCACTCAATGGAAGTAGCTGTGGTCCAACTCGGTGGTCACCCTGTTTATACCCGTGGTGAAGAAGTCGGAATCGATGTTCGAGAAACTGCAGAAGACATTGCGCAGGTAATGGCTGGCTATCACGCTTTTCTTGGAGCACGGGTATTTAAGCACGATGTGGTGCAGAGAATGGCGTCTGTTTCGTCGGTTCCTGTTGTCAACATGTTGAGTGATGTTGCGCATCCACTGCAAGCACTTGCCGATGTACTGACCATGCAGCAGCAGCATGGTGAATTACAAGGAAAGAGAATTGCATGGGTCGGTGACTTCAACAATGTTGCTAACTCACTTGCTCAGGCGTGTGTCATGCTTGGCGCAGAGTTTGTTGTCTCCACGCCGCCTCAATATCGTCCTACCGAAAGTGAACTTGCAACCATTAATGCATTAGGCAAGGGAAGTGCACAATATGTTGCAGTACCCGCAGAAGCAGTAAATGGTGCAATAGCCGTACACACCGATGTATGGATCTCTATGGGTGAAGAATCTGTGGCGGCTGAAAAGGCAGCAGCGTTTTCCGGGTTTATGGTGACTCAAGATCTGATGACCAGGGCACAGCAAGGCGCTTGTTTTTATCATTGCCTGCCGGCGCACCGCGGTTCTGAAGTGGAAGCTGCTGTCATTGACGGACCCAATAGTCGGGTCATTGAACAGGCCCATAACCGATTGCACAGTGCACGCGGTCTCTTGGCATGGATTTTTCAACAACAAGGTGCAGTAGTGAAAGAAAACGCGCAGTCATGAGTACAAAAGCGCAACGGCAACAAGCACTCGTGCGCATCATTGAGACCAAAGAAGTGTCAAGTCAAAATGAACTGCGCACCATGCTGGCAAAAGAAGGAATCACAGCTACTCAAGTCACCATCTCACGCGACTTAGAAGAAGTAGGCGCAGTAAAGGTTCGCTCATCACAGGGCGACACTATTTATGCAATTGCAAGTTTTGAACCCGCTCGCCGGGCGACTAACGACCAACTACGTCGAGTGATGAGTGAATGGGTGGCCGAAGTGTCACATAGCGGCAACATGGTGATTCTTCGTACGCCACCAGGTTGTGCGCATGTCGTTGCATCGGCACTTGATCGTGCGGCACCTAAAGGTTTGCTTGGCACGGTGGCAGGAGACGACACCATTATGTGTGTGGCTACTGAAGCAGTGGGTGGAAAGAAGTTATCTGTTGAATTACGGGCGTTAGCCGGGTTGAAAGGAAGTCCATCGTGACCGAGCAAGAATCATCACGGGGCCAGCTATGGCATGGCCGTTTCTCTAGTGGACCCGCAGAAGAACTCATGGCTTTTACTGTCAGCCTGCCATTCGACAAGGTGCTCTGGCATGACGACATCACTGGCTCACGTGCACATGTCAATGGCCTTGAACGAGCAAAGTTGTTAAGCAGCGAAGAAGCAGAGTCGGTTCGAGTAGCGCTGTCGCAAGTGCACGATGAATTCTCGTCAGGACAATTCAACTTTGCTCCAAGCGATGAAGACATCCACACAGCAATTGAACGTCGTGTTACAGAGTTGGCTGGAAACGCAGGAGCAAAGTTGCACACCGCGCGTAGTCGAAACGATCAGGTGGCAACTGCTTTACGGTTGTGGACCAGGCGCGAACTCACGTTGGTTGCTGGGCGCGTACTCGACCTCGTCGACGTATTGGTTGCGTCTGCCGATGCCGCAGGCTGGGGCAAGGGCAGTGTGTACATGCCGGGTTATACGCATTTGCAGCGGGCACAGCCTGTGCAGTTGTCTCATCATCTAGCCGCTCATGCATGGTCATTGCTGCGAGACGCCGACAGAATCTTTTCTGCCATCGATAGAGGAAACATCTCGCCACTCGGCGCAGGCGCTCTTGCAGGGTCGTCTCTGCCCATCGATCCGTCACTGACGGCTAAAGAAATGGGCTTTCGCTCTGCCTTTGCGAATTCACTCGATGCAGTTTCCGATCGCGATTTCGTCGCAGAAGCACTCTTCAACATTGCATTGCTGGGAGTGCACTTATCTCGCCTCGGAGAAGAGTGGGTGCTGTGGACCACCGAAGAGTTTGGTTTTGCGAAACTCGACGACACCTATTCCACGGGTTCTTCAATGCTCCCACAGAAGAAAAATGCCGACATCGCAGAACTTGCTCGCGGTAAGTCAGGTCGTTTCATCGGAAACCTCACAGGTTTGCTTACCACATTGAAGGGCTTGCCTTTGGCGTACAACCGCGATTTGCAAGAAGACAAAGAACCCTTGTTTGACTCTGTCAACCAAGTGAAGTTAGCTCTCAGCGCGTTGTCGGGAATGATCTCTACTGCCACGTTCAATAAAGAACGCATGCAACTTGCCGCCGACGACCAACTCATGGCGGCAACCGACTTGGCCGAATGGATGGTGCGTAAAGGAATTCCGTTCCGCCAGGCTCATGCACACGTAGGTGAGCTCGTGCAGAAATCAATCCAGAGTGGAACATCTCTGCATGACCTTGCCTTAGCTAGCGATCTCTTCGGAAAATTCGCAGCAGAACTCATTGCTCCTGGTGTTGGTGTATCTATGCGTACGTCGCCTGGTGGTGCGGGTCCGGTACCGGGAGAGATGCAACGTCAACAATTGGAACTGGCAATAGAGGTTGCACGCGGCGAGTGGGAAGACCTTCTCGCGATCTAGACAGCAAGCAATCGTGTGCCGATGCCGTGATACGAACTGTCGGCGAGCACCTGGTCGCTGTGTGTTTTGCGTGTGCCTTGCCAAATATCAATGCGTAAATCGGATACTGGCCCGGCTGGTTCCATTCGTAGCCAACCCGTTGGTGCTTCCCGTTGGGCACAAAACCCCTCTACTTCTGCGCGAAATTGATCTTTAGTTTCTCGGCTGAGGTACTGCCACACGATGGAATGAAAAATCAGAACTGGTTCGTTGCTGGGAATCTTGGCAAGCTGTTCATGGATCCATATAGCCGCGTCTTGTTGATCGGGTGGGGCATACGTTGGCGAAGCGCATGCATTTCCTATTGCGTGTCGCAGTCGCTCAAAGCGTTCGAATTGATCTGGCCACACAAAAGATAAAAGAGTGAGTTGGTCATTTTCGTTGTGTGCATTCAATGGCGCTACATCGCAGCCACGTCGAGAAAGAAGTGATGGGCATTGTGAAATGTCGGGAACAGGTGAGCCCCACGAGTTGCCTTCAAAGCGCACGCGAGCATTGGTTTTTCCGTATGCGCAGTCACCAGTGTCAAAAAAATAACTGTCGACCTGCAAGTTCAACCCACACGATGAACCAATCTCGCGCAAATGTGTTTGATCAATTCCCACTGCACGCGCAAAGAACGACATGCCAGCTACCAGCATCGTGGTGCGTCCAACTTCATTTGTCTGAACAGTGCGCGCAAGACCATCTTCAACGGCACTGGTGAAAGTGACAAGCGCTTCTAAATAGTCGGCAATCAGCGTTGGCCCAGGTGCTCCACCTGTGGAGGGAAAATGTTGAGCAATGTTCGGTGCCTTGCCCGTCAGTGCCAAGCGATGAATTGCACCCGCAATGCGCAGTGGTGCCGCATCACGCTGGGGGCGAATGGTGAGATTCTCTGAAATGCGAGCAGTAACGCCGTTGTCGATGAGGTCTTTTGCCATCGCACGAAAAATTTCCGCGTAAATGGGGGAGCCCAATTGGCTGCAACTGGCGCTTTGTTGAAGAAGCGCATCGTGAAAGGACAATTCCGCAGTGGCCACAGGGCAAACCTAGTCTCCAAAGTTTTTGAGAAATAAAACCGTATTCATAGGTGGCGCATGGCAACATAAATAGGTGAATATCTTTCCTGAATTGCAGGCCCGCGGGCTCGTCCACGACTCCACCCCGGCTGCAGCCCTGGAAGAGCGTCTTGCGAGCCACTCTGTTGGCGTCTACGTTGGGTTCGACCCCACGGCCAATTCACTGCATGTGGGGCACTTGCTGGGTCAAATATCGTTACGGCGGCTACAACTCGCTGGTCATCGTCCTTTCCCCTTGGCCGGAGGCGCCACGGGAATGGTGGGCGATCCATCGGGCCGTAGTGAAGAACGCAACTTGCTCGATGCCGAGACGCTGTCGTACAACGTTTCATGCATTTCAGAGCAGCTCAGCCGGTTACTCGATTTCTCACCAGGCAAATATGCAGCCACCCTGGTAAACAACGCCGATTGGACCGCACAGGTCACCGCACTCGATTTTCTGCGTGATGTGGGCAAGCACATCACCATCAACCAAATGTTGGCCAAAGACTCCGTCAAGTCACGACTCACCTCGGAAAACGGACTGTCGTTCACCGAATTCAGTTACATGTTGTTGCAAGCAAACGATTTTCGTCATCTCAGCGCCACGCACGATGTGGAGTTGCAAATGGGGGGAAGCGACCAATGGGGCAACATCACCGCCGGTATCGACCTCATTCGTAAAACCCTTTCCCGCCAGGCTCACGGCATCACTTGGCCCTTGGTCACCCGCAGCGACGGCTCGAAGTTCGGCAAAACCGCCGATGGGGCAGTATGGCTCGACGCAGAGCGCACCAGCCCCTATCA
>JAURNB010000186.1 GCA_030830415.1 Acidimicrobiales bacterium
TAACTGCGTGAGTGGAATAGTGAGGGCTAAATACACCAAGCCGGCAACAACAAGTGGTGTGGCATTAGCGGAATCGTTCACACCGTTGCGCCCAAAGCGCGCAAGGTCGAGTGTGCGTTCAGTAACGCCAAGAACGGAAATGAGCGAGGTGTCTTTAATGAGCAGTACGAATTCGTTGGTAAGTGGTGGAACAATGATGCGAAATGCCTGAGGAATAATGACGGTCACCATGGCGCGTGTGTACGACATGCCGAGTGAGCGCGCTGCCTCCATTTGCCCACGGGGGACTGCCTCTATGCCTGCGCGTACCGTTTCGGCAATATAGGCCCCAGCCACAAGCGCGAGTGGAACTGCACCTTGCACATAAGGGTTGGGCCAGCTCCAGCCAGTGGCAATAGGAATACCAAAGCCAAGAATGAGAAGTGTGACAAGAAGCGGCACGCCACGGAGAATTTCAATGTACGCGGCAGCAAACCAGCGGTAGGGCCTGCTTTTGGAGAGGCGCATAATGGCCAACAACAGACCGAGCGATAAGCCGCCAATGAAACCAAAAATGGTGAAAATGATGGTGTTGCGAAGTGCGCTGGTGAGAATGTCAGGAAATTGTTTTTTTACAACTTCCCATTTAAAAAGCGCGCCACCAAGCGCACCCCAATCGACCGCAATAATGAGCAACGCCAACGCTGCAATGGTAAGGGCATAAATGCCACCCCGTACCAGTTGCAAGCGTTGGCGTCGGCTCATAGTCATATTGTGTAAAAGGTAAGAACCTTAGTATTAACCCTTTGCGCCGAAGTACTTCGCAAAAATGGTGTCGTATTCGCCTGAGTCTTTTGCAGCTGCAAGGCCGTTGTTCACTGCTTCAGCAAGTGTTGTGTTGTCTTGAGCGAGTGCAAAACCGTATTGCTCACCAGTGGTGAAGGTTGCGGTGAGAGCAAACTTGGTTGGCTCTTTTACCTGACGGGCACCGTTAACGGGAAGGTCTTGCAAAATTGCATCAACTTGCTTGCCTTCAAGTGCGAGGAACATTGCTGCTGGCTCATCAAATGACTTCAATGTGGAGTCTTTTGCATTTTCCTTAGCGTATGTTTCGCCTGTGGTACCGGTTTGCACTGCAATTGTTTTTCCTGCAAGTGATGCAAGATCAACAAGTGTTGCTTTATCTTCTGCACGAACAAGCAGCGACTGATCGGCATCGAAGTATGGATCAGAGAACAAAGCATTTGCAGAACGCTCTTCAGTAATGGTCATAGCTGATGCAACGAGGTCACAGGTCTTTGCCTTTGGAGCAAGCCAGATGCCGTCAAATGGTTGAACAGTAACTTCCAATGACAAACCGCCAATGTTGGTGGCAATGACCTTCATGAGGTCCATGTCGAAGCCGGTCCATTCTTTGGTGGTTTCGTCTTGGTATTCAAATGGCTCGTATGGAGCGTCGGTGCAGACAGTGATGGCGCCCTCTTTGATGAGCCCTAATGCTGCGATGTCAATTTTTGCTGCGGCAGAGTCATCGACCATAGTGTCGTCGGTAATGACTTCTGTTGAGGTATCGACGGTGGTTTCATCACTTGCGGTGTCGCTATCGCTGCCACAGGCAACGAGAAAGAGACTAAGTGCCACCACTGGGATGGCGAGGCGTTGAATACGACGCATATTTTCTCCTTGTTATATTGATTGCGTTCAAGAATATTGAATTCATGAACTGATGGGATGCTCCGACGCTAGCCGATGGCATGACTGGGCAGTAGCGGTCGGTACTCTTCATATATGGCTAGCTCGTGGGAACAACTGTCACAAGGCGTGAGACTGCCCTATTCTCCCGACCTCGTAGTGCCAGAACTCCATGAAATAGCACTTGATGTTCCTCAACCAGAGCCAGTTGGCGATGTGGAAGCTGCAGTCATGCAAACGGTGAAAGACCGCTTTGCTTCCATCGACTTAGCGGGGAAAACCGTTGCTGTTGGTGCAGGGAGTAGAGGTCTCACCGGGCGGGTAGAAACTTTGCGAGGAGCAATTGCGGGTTTGCGTGCACTCGGAGCACTGCCATTTGTGGTTCCTGCAATGGGCAGCCATGCAGGAGGAACTGCAGAAGGCCAAAAAAAATTGCTCGCCACATTGGGAGTAACCGAAGAAAGTATTGGCTGCGAGATTCGCTCGTCGATGAAAACACTTGAGGTAGTGCGTACAGCTACTGGCACCCCGGTGTATTTAGATGAGCACGCTGCAGGTGCTCATTACATCTTGCCGGTGAACCGCGTGAAGCCACACACTTGTTTTAAAGGACCCATTGAAAGTGGATGCACAAAAATGGCGGTGGTGGGTTTTGGTAAGCAACCAGGAGCAGCACTCATTCATTCGTGTGGTCCAGAACAAATGGCGCTGCGTTTGTTAGATGGCATTTCTGCATTGCGTTCAACGGGTCGACTCTTGGGTGGTGTTGCAACGGTCGAGTCGTGTGCCGGGGCAGTTGTTCGTGTGCAAGCGTTATTGAGCGACGAAGTAGGTGGAGAGGCAGAACGAGACCTCACCGCGTATGCGCGTTCACTTGTTCCTCAGTTGCCTTTCACCGACATCGATGTTCTCATTGTGGAGCGCGGTGGGAAAGATATTTCTGGTACCACCATCGACCCAAATGTGAGTGGGCGATTCTGGGTTCATGGGCTTGATGATTTTCCACATCCGCCAGCAACGATTGTGTTGTTGAGCATTACCGAAGCATCTGGCGGGAATGTATTAGGTATCGGCCTTGCTGACTTCATTCCTGCCTCCGTAGCAAACGCCATCGACTGGGAAAAGACGTATCTCAACTGTTTTACTGCAGGTCCATCGGGTGTGCGTCGCAGCAAGCTCCCCATGGTCTTGCCCGATGAAGAGTCATGCATTAAGGCTGCACTTTCTATGTGTGGCAAAGCTGTTCATGAAGAAAAGCGTGTGGTGCGTATTCGCTCAACGCTGCATCTTGAAACATGCTGGGTGAGTGATGCCGTACTGGCACGGCGTTAGTTTCTCAACGACACGCTTCTAATTCGTACATCGGAATATTGCTGTGGCGTGATTGCCACAGCCCTGCGCCCACTTGAATGAAATATGGTGCAAGTTCTTTGCGGTACCACGCACCGGTGCGATGATGCACATTCATATCGGTTACCGATGCATCAACAACTTCTGCAAAGTCACTTTTTGTTGGTATTTCTAAGTACATGAAGTGCTGAGTTGCTTTACCCAAATTTGCCATTGCCTTTCGTACATCTGTATTGCTGGGGTATTGCAACACACCATGGCAAATGACGAGGTCATACGAACGAGGTGGAGTCCACGCGCTGATATCGCGTTGCTGATGCCCATATGTTGCGCACGCGTGTTCACTGATATCAGTTGAGAGAACTTTCACCTTCGGTTGTTGAGTGCGATACCAATTGCTCCAAAAACCAGGGCCAGCCCCAACATCGAGAACGCTACGAATAGGGAGGCCCCACCAGGCGCACAAAGAGTGAATACCTTGGGCAAGGTGCGTAATTTTCTCGGCATCATGCACGCCA
>JAURNB010000187.1 GCA_030830415.1 Acidimicrobiales bacterium
AAGAGTCGTTGAGCAATAAGCCCGATGCAGCGAATGCAATCTTGCAAGCAGCCAAAGACATCATCAACGAATCTGGTGAAAATGCGTTGCGCGTCACCGAGGTTGCCGAACGTGCCGGTGTTGCCGTGGGTTTGCTCTATCACTACTTCAAAGATCGCAAGGCGCTCATTACGGCCGTACGCGAGTATCAATTTTTGGCGCGCATCACGGCCGACTCCGCAACACTCGACGGCATTGTTGTGCGTGAGGGTAACGGCGGCGTACTACGCACTATTACCAGCGACTTTTCCGACCCGTATCACCCACTACGCAGCGAGTTTCGCCTCGACCGCATTGAAGCACTCGCCATTGCGCGCCACGACCCAGAATTGAAAGAACGCCTCACTGCTGCTCAAGAGGGTTTGGCTAGCAACATTGTTGCCACCATTCGCAAGGCCAAAGCCAATGGCATTCTCGATGAGTCAATTGACGAAAAGGCCTTGTCATTTCTCTTAGAGGTATTGCCCATTGGGCTCGTGCTGGCAAATGTGTATGGCAAGTACGCACCCGATCAAAAAGACTGGGAATCGTTGCTGTTGCGGATGTTTCGTGGGCTTGCGCCCAGCCCCGCTACGCCTGCAGACGAGAAATAAGTTGCGCCGGGCTACCGGCACATTGCGCTAAATCACTTGCGGTCAGCACGCAACGCCACTCGCCTTCGCTGTGTGCAATGAGTGCGGGAAGCTCAGAGGCGACAGCAAGTTGTTCGCTGGTTGCTTCGTTGCGATGCAGCAACTCAATTTCAATTGCTGCTTCAGTACATGCCGCGAAAAAGTCTTTGCGTGGTCGCACTTTGCCGTGCGTGATATCGCATAACGAGCACGACGTTGTTCCGCGCAACTTGCCCACCACATAACGCAGTTCTCCGAGAACAGTCCCGTCGGCGTTATATATGCCTACGTACCGCATTGCGTTTAGCTAAACACAACCGATCGGTTGCCCCAAATGAGCACACGATGTTCAACATGAGCACGTACTGCACGTGCGAGTACCACTGTTTCTAAGTCACGGCCGCGGCGCGTGAGTTCTGCAACATCGTCACGGTGAGTGACACGCGTGACGTCTTGTTCCAAAATGGGGCCTTCGTCGAGGTCGTCAGTGACGTAATGCGCGGTAGCACCAATAATTTTCACACCGCGGTCGTGCGCTTGGCGATACGGGTTTGCACCAATGAATGCAGGCAAAAATGAATGATGAATGTTGATCATCTTGCCCTTCCACTGCTGTGCAAACCATGGCGGCAATACCAACATGTATCGCGCTAACACCACGAGTTCTACATTGAGCGAGGTGAGCAAGTTGCTCACTGTTTCCTCTTGTTCGGCACGCTTTCCTTCTTCAACAGGAATGTGCTCGTAGCGATATCCAAATGCTTCCACCAGTTCGCGGCTGTCGTTGTGGTTAGAAACAACTGCAGCAACATCGAGACCAAGGTCGCCATAACGCGAACGTGTGAGAAGGTCCGACAAGCAGTGCACTGTTTTCGACACCAAAATTGCGGTGCGCGGATTCCATGGCAATGCGCGCAAAGAAAAGTTCATGTTGAACTTGGTGGCAATAGGTGCAAACGCTGCGCTCAACTGGTCGAGTGTTTGTTCACCTGAATGTGTGAATTCCACACGCTGGAAAAAAACGCTGTCGTGTGTGTCGGTGTGTTGTTCGGCGTGAACAATGTTTCCGCCATTGTGGGCTACCCAGCTCGCCACATCGGCCACGATCCCCGACGTGTCGGGGCAGGAGATGAGAAGAACCGCGGTAGCACTCACAGTGGTGGAGACGATGGGAATCGAACCCACGACCCCCTGCTTGCAAAGCAGGTGCTCTAGCCAACTGAGCTACGTCCCCGTAGGGCGAGGGAAACTGTATCGGGGAACTTCAGTTTTTCGGCGCGTCATGTCGCGAAAAACGATACATACGGCGCCGAGAACACTTAAGGGGTGGGGGGCACACGGGGGTTAGATGATGTTGAGGGCGTCCAAGGTGGCGGCCGCGCCAGCCTGAGCCCCACTGTTGCCACTCAGGGTCACGTGGTCGCTCCAGTTGGCGCGCTTGGTGGCCCAGGAAACAAAGTCGTGGGCAGTGCCGGTGGCAGAGGCAAAGGCGGGGTTGGCCTCGGGCACCACGCTCCAGAGCCCCGTGCCAGAGGCAGGCGGGGTGATGGCATAAGAGCCAGCGGCGGGGCCTTCAAAAACGAGGTTGACGCCCACCGTGCACGACGCAAGCGCTGGGGCACACATTTCGGGGGTGCCGGCGAGCATCCATACCAAAGCGGCACTGAGTGCTGCATCGTCGTGGGGCAAGTTTGCCGCAGCGGGAATGGCATGGCCAATGTCGTGACGCAAATGGCAGTAATGGTCGAACACGATGGCATTCGATGCAATATGCAGCGGGTGCGAACCCAGGTTGGCCATGGCAACGACCGTGCTGGCGGTTGGCTCTTCTTGCATGGCACCCAATGCAGCGAAACCTTTCTCGGCCCACTCGTTGTACTCGGCCATTACTTGTAATGGTGTCCAGTTTTTGCGGGCCTGCACCGGAACTTCAGCATCAACTTCGGCGTCTTCGCCTGAGCCACCGTCAATAGTTGCAGGGTCGGCAATTTGATGAAACACGCTGGCCATGTGGCATGCCACGTCTTGCACACGCCAGTCGGTACAACCCGACTGCGCCGCCCATTGGTCTGCGGTGAGTGAAGCGAAAAGATTCTTCGCGCGGTCAATTTCAATTTTCAGGGCGATCATTGCGACTTTCGACATGGCATGAGCATAGGTTGTGCACATGACCGACCCGAACACGAACGACGCCTGCATGATCTTTGACGATTCATGCCCCATGTGTTCTGCTGCTGCGCGCTGGGTCGAGAAAAATACAAGTCTTGCCGTGGTGCCAGGCAGTACT
>JAURNB010000188.1 GCA_030830415.1 Acidimicrobiales bacterium
CCCAACGGCACAGGCAAAACGCATTTGCTCAACGCACTGTTCGGCAAAGAAGAAGATTTGAGTGGAACTATTACTTTTGGCCCGCGCACTTCAGTGGGAATGTTTACCCAAATCAACGACCGGCCAGAATTTCGTGGGCGTACCTGTATCGACATTGTTCGCGACAAGCTCGTTGAAGAAGAGAAGTCAATGCGAGCTCTTGCGCGCTACGGACTGCGCAACAACGCACGTCAAGAATTCCAAACACTTTCAGGCGGGCAAAAGGCTCGCTTAGAAATTTTGTCGCTTGAACTTGCTGGCCACAATGTGTTGCTGCTCGACGAACCCACCGACAACCTCGACATTGAATCGTCGGAAGCTCTTGAACGCGCGCTCGACGGGTTTGAAGGAACAGTCATTGCTGTGAGCCACGACCGCACTTTTCTTGCACAGTTCGACCGCTTCATCATGATTACCGATGACGGCGAAGTGTATGCATTACCCGATTACGACGTTGCTATGACTGGCTTAGCCGCACCGGAACAACTCGCTCAGGTACGCCTCGCGAAACCGCTCACTGCGCAATAATTACGACCAGGTACCACCGCTACGCGTAAACACAGCAGCCTTACCTGCACCTTGGTTTGGTCCACCGGCAGCCAACGTGTTGCCATCGGTAGAAAGTGAAACCGACCAACCAAAGTTGCCACTCGCTGTTCCGTTGTCGAGCGTGATGACTTGCTGTTCTTTCCATGCAGTACCTGTACGCGCAAAGACAGATACGGAACCTTGATCGACATTTGCATTCACATCGTCGCTAATGGCACCAACAGCAAGCGTGCTGCCATCGGCCGATAGCGCCACGGCGTAACCAAAAAGGTCACCAGCAGTTCCACCAGAGATGTTCAATGTTTTCTGCAGCGACCATGCACCACCGCTACGCGCGAACACCGACACTGCACCTTCATCTTTATTGCCATTCACATCGGCATATACCGCACCAATAGCAAGGGTGTTGCCGTCGGCCGATACAGCCACTGAATAGCCAAACCAATCTTCTGCACTGCCGTTTTCAGCAACAAGTACTTTTTCTTCGACCCAAGATTTTCCTGAACGGCCGTACACGGTGACCGAACCCTGATCTGCATTGCCGCTTACATCGTCGTACAACGCGCCAACTGCAAGAGTCTTACCGTCGGCCGACAACGCCACTGCGCCGCCAAAGGAGTCACCATCGGAAGCATCAGTTGGAGAAATGACATTTTGACTGCTGGCAACTGCAGCTGCCGTTGTTGTTGTTTCGCCAGGAACGGTGGTCTCTGCTGTTCCCGGTTCAGTACTTTGCGTGGGTTCGGTGGAGTCGGTTGAACCTTCACCCAATGTGGTGCTCGAACCTGCTTGCCAGTCGAACAACGTAGTGCTCGGAGCATTGCCATTTTCATCGAGAGTGGTGGTGACCTCGGCGTTACGAGTGCGACTATCGCCTCCGCCACAAGCAGTAAGGACGCCAGCAAGTGTGAGCGTGGCGCAGGCTGCAATCATCACGGAGCGTTTGCGGTGCTGAATCATGGTATTCCCCTATCAATAAATCTCTGTTCAGACTAGGTGCTTCGAGGCCCGCGTGCTAGTCACCCCCGCTCTTGACCTGTACCCCTTAGCCTGAGCCAGTGATTTTGATTGACGCCCAAGGGTTAAAAGCCTCGCGACCAAACCGGCCCCTCATTGCCGATGTTTCGCTCACCTTGAACGACGGCGACCGCATTGGCGTGGTGGGGCTCAATGGCTGCGGCAAGAGCACCCTCTTGCGCATCATCAGTGGCGAGCTTGAGCCCGATGCTGGCGTGGTGCGCACTGGCCGTGGCGCTCGCATTGGCGTACTGCCTCAGCTCCCCGTTCTCCCCAAAGGTTCTGTGCGTGACGCTGTTGGTGAAGGCTGGAAGGGTGAAGCGGCATTGCATCGCCTCGGCATGTCGGAGCTTCTCGATTCTCCCACCAATGAACTGTCTGGTGGACAACAAAAACGTGTTGCGCTTGCCCAACTTCTTGTTGCCGAATGGGACGCTCTTATTTTGGATGAGCCCACTAACCATCTCGACCTCGATGCCATTGCATATTTAGAAGAATGGCTCGCCAACTTTTCTGGTGGTCTCATTTTGGTTACACACGACCGACATGTGCTCGATCATGTCACTACCAAAGTTTTAGAAATTGACCGCGGTAAGGCGTACTTGCATGTTCCTGCCGGCAAGCATGCGGGTTCTGGTTATGCGGCATATCTTGCAGCACGTATTGAACGCGAAGCGCAAGCAGCAACCGATGAACAGGTACGCAAAAACTTGGCAACAAAAGAACTTGCATGGTTACGTCGTGGCGCACCTGCGCGTTCCACCAAACCAAAAGCACGTGTTGATGCAGCAAAAGCAATTGTGAGCGCACGCCCCGAAGCTGCAGCGCGCCAAGGCGAGCTTGGTTTGTCGTTGGGCAGCCAACGACTCGGCTCTAAAGGTGTTGAACTCGATGCAGTGGGTTTCTCGTGGCCAGCACCAAGCAATTCTGCAGAAGGCGTACTAGTACTTTCTCCTTTCACACATGAATTAGAACCAGGCGACCGTTTAGGAATTGTTGGCCC
>JAURNB010000189.1 GCA_030830415.1 Acidimicrobiales bacterium
AGCACTGCGGTTCCCGATTTCACGGTACGGCTGCGGTCGAGCGCCTCGGCAAGTTTGCGCAAGAACAACACGCGGTTGGGGAGCCCAGTGAGTGCATCGTGCGTCGCTTGGCGTGTGAGTTCGTCTTGCAACTGCTTTGTTTCGGTGATGTCGCGAGCAATGGCACTGAAGTGCTGCACCACACCACTGGCATCGCGTACTACCTGCAACGTGAGAGCGAGCGTGCGCACAATGCCGTCGGGGCTGCGAAAACCAAGTTCGCCTTCCCATCGGTTTGCTGCAGGATGAGTATCGGTGGCATTGAGTACTTCACGCGGCACTTGGTCGCGAATGGCGCGCAAGAAAGTATCGGCAACGGTGTCGTTGTTGCGTTGCACGTCGTTGCTATCGACTCCTACAAGTGAGCGTGCACCGTCGTTGCAAAAGAGCAGTTGGCCACTGCGATCGAAAACCAACACAGCGTCGGCACTCACGTCGAGCAAGCCAACAAGTTGCTCACTCAACGAACGGCGCGTCACCGCATCGGTGTAGTCGTGTGCGGTACCCACGTAACCCGTCACCACATTTGCTGCGTTCATCACGGGCTCTAAATGCAGTGCCACCCAATATTGCGAACCATCGGCAGCGAGCAAGTGAAACTCGAGCGAAAAGGGCCCTCCGTGTTGACGTGTATTTTCCCACGCAACTTCTGCTGCGGCGCGTTCGCTGGGCGCCGCGTTCACCCACGGTGCGCAACCCACTACTACTGGCGTTCCTCCGAGCACGAGTGTGCGAAAGGCATCGTTAGCTGCAATGAGGCGTCCGTCAGCATCGGTCTCACAAACGCCAAGTGGCAGGGAGGTGAGCGAGCGGTCTATTTCTCTATTCTTGCACGGGTTTCGTGCGTGGTCGGGTTCTTAGGCGGTGAAGCTAATAGTGGTGGCGTCGAGGGCTGATGCCGAAATGGCTTCGCCCATGGCCGTGCCGTCGTCGCCATTGGCGAACTCAAGCATCTGGTCGAGGGCATACAAAGTGAGTGAGTACTGATGTGTGGAGCCTTCGGGCGGGCAGGGGCCAGCAAAGCCGATGGCGCCCTTGGAGTTTTTAGCCTGAATGGCATCGCTGGGCAGAGTTCCCGCGGCGAGGCCTGTGAGTGATGGTGAAATGTTGGCTACCACCCAATGGACGTCGTCGGGGGCATCTTCGTCGGTCAAAATGAGCGCGAGCGACACGGTGCCGGCAGGCACGTTGGTCCAGGTGAGTTCGGGTGACTGAGTGGCATCGCCACAAACGAATGGGGCCGACACCACTGCGCCGTCGGTAAACGGAGCCGTGAGGGTCATGAGTGCGGGTTCGGCCTCGACCACAGGAAGTTCATCTCCTGCCACGTCGCCCTCGCTTGTGGATGGCGCAACAGTGGTGTTGGTGGCGGCAATTTGGATATCGGTCGGAGTTGCCATTTCGCGACCATCTTGGCGTGAGCACGCGCCAAGTGTGATGAACGAGGTGAAACACGCGAGTGCAATAAAGCGAGAGGAACGAGCCATGAGGTGACGTTATTACACGAGGCAGTAGATTATGACGATCATGAGTGACGCACCGCTTTGTATTTTGACAGTGCATGCGCACCCCGACGATGAGGCCTCAAAAGGCGCTCCTACATTGGCAATGTATGGGGCGAGTGGCGTGCGCACGGTGTTGGTGTGCTGCACTGGCGGTGAAGAAGGCGACATCAATAACCCAGGTCTCAAAGAGCCAGGACAGCCATTTCACGATGTGAGCCCCGAGCGTGAACGTGAGTTGTTGGCGCAAATACGACCACTCGAACTAGAAGAGTCGGCAAAAGCGATTGGTTTTCATGCAGTGCACATGTTGGGTTATCGCGACTCGGGCATGTTGGGTAGCGAGGCCAACAAGAATCCTGAGTGCTTCCACATGGCCACGAACGACGATGCAACCGAACGTCTTGTGCGCCTCATTCGTTTAGAAAAACCACAGGTCATCATTACCTACAACGACGATCAGTCGGCGTATCCGCATCCCGACCACATCAAGGTGCACGACATTTCATTGTTGGCTTTTCATCGTGCGGGCGACCCCATGTGGTACCCCGATGCAGGGCCTGTGTGGCAACCCGCAAAGATGTATTACACCATTTGGTCGAAGTCGCGGCTTGTGGCAATGCATGAAGCAATGTTGATACTGCGCGGCAAGTCGCCCTTCGACGAGAAATGGTTGAACCGCGCCAACCAGGACTATCGCATTACAACAAAGCTCGATATTGGTGCCTTTATGCATGCGCGTTCAGCAGCGTTGCGTGCGCATGCAACGCAAATTGACCCCAATGAAATGTTTTGGTTTGGTTTGTCCGATGAAGAACTTGCAGAGGTCTACCCTTATGACGACTGGGTGTTAGCGCGCAGCATTGTTGATGGCCCACAACCCGGAACTTTTGAAGACGACTTGTTCGCCGGCGTGCGCAACGGCGACGCCTCGCTTTTTTCTACTGGCCCATTAGAGAGGTTGCCATGACATCGTCAATTCAATATCGCATTGCTAAAGCAAAAAAAGAAGAACTAGTTGAAGGCCCCGACGATGCGGCAGTTGTAGTTACCTTGGGTGCTGCCGACATTGCACTCGACCCAAACGTTGCCTACATGACGGGCAAATTGAAAGCTGCAGGCAATACCGGGGTTTTGCTTCGTGCACTTGCAAGTGGAGAAATTGCAACAGCGCTTACAGCGCTCGCATCGCGTCTCTGAGTTGGCGATAGCCAATCATTACTGCACCGCTTGAGGCAATGGCTTCGCGCAAGGTGGGGTCGTTCACCACGAAGTTGTGATCTTCAATCCAACCCAAGGTGTCGTCGCCCAGTGCACGCACTTCTGGAGTGTCGACTGCGGGCTGTACATGTATTTCGGTAATGCCAGGGCGCAAATTATTAAGGTCGCCTAATACGCGCTCTCGGCTGCCGTGACGCCAGTCGTGGTTGAAGAAATCGGGAAACACAATTCCTTCGTCGTGGGCGAGTGAGCGGAAAGGGAAGCCTGCATCGGACTCAGAAATGGTGGAAGGCAAACGAATGGGAAGCTTGAATTCGAAAGCCATGTCGAGATAAATGTCGAAAAACTCTGGGCGCAAAGTAATAGCAGTGAGATGCGGTGTGATGTGTGTGACATCGATGCCCCACGCAATGGCGCGTTCAATTTGTGCACGGCACTCGCGACGCACTTCCGATAAGTCGGCATGTTCCCATAGGTCTTCAATGGCACTGGGAAAACCGCCGTCACCCGACAACAGTGAAGGAGCATGAGTGATGGGACCCCAGCGATAGTTTTCGTGTTCAGCATTCAAGGTGAGGTGCACACCAATATCTTCGCCGCGATACATGATGGCGGCATGACGTGCCCAAGGTGCGGGAACCATGAGTGAAGCACACGTTGCAACACCTTTACGCAACGCCTCGTACACACCAAGGTTGGCGCCGTGGCATGAACCCAAATCGTCGCACGACAAGATGACTGCTTTTGCATCGCTCGCCAAACCAAGGCGCTCTAAGAGCTGCGGGTTATTGGCGCTTGCGGTCATGCACTACACGCTAGCCGTGACAAGCACCCCATAACCCCAGTTGGGCTTGCTGCGCTGTAAAAGCAGCATCGACAAACTCCTGGCGATGAGCGCTGTTGGGCTCAATATTGAGTGGTACGCCGTAACCCAAACGCACGAGTTCTAGGTTGACGAAAGAGTTGTCGCTGCTGCGATACACGTACGCCAAGAGGCGGTTGTAATAGTCACGTGCTTCGGCATCGCGTACGAGGCGTACTTTCGTACCTGGGGGGAGGAGCTGCTTGGTAAACGCCGATGCTTGAGGGCCATAACACCCAACGGGTTTGGTGGGGTGCACGGTTTCGGGAGTATCAACTCCGATGAGGCGTACGTTTTCTGTGCGCCCATTCAAGCGCACTTCAACGGTGTCGCCATCGGCAACACTCACAACAACGCCGTCTCCCGATGGCGCAGAGTTACCACCACATGCCAACAAGCCAACGACGGTTGTCAGTAAGAAAAGGGTGCGGTGTGTGCGACTCAGAGTCGTTCGATGAGTGTGCCTGTGCCTAAGCCGCCACCACAGCACATCGAGATGATGCCGTAACGGCCACCTGTGCGCTCAAGTTCGTACAAAGACTTCGTGAGGAGGAAGCCACCAGTGGCTCCGAGTGGGTGACCCAATGCAATGGCACCACCGTTGGGGTTGGTGACATCGAGGTTGGCACCTGTTGCACGTGCCCACGCCAAAACAACCGAGGCGAATGCTTCGTTAATTTCGAAGTTGTCGATTTGGTCGATGGTGAGATTGTTGCGCTTCAAAAGACGCTGTGTGGCGTCGATGGGGCCTTCAAGCATGAGGATGGGGTCAACACCAACGAGGCAAGAATCGACAATGCGGGCACGTGGCTTCAAGCCGAGTGCCTTTGCTTTTTCTTCAGTCATCATGAGTACTGCTGAAGCACCATCGGAAATTTGTGATGAGTTACCGGCAGTGTGCACGCCATTTTCGCGAGCAACTGGCTTCAAGCCTGCAAGACCTTCTGCGGTGGTGTCGCGAATGCCTTCGTCGCGCTTCACCAAGTGAGTGGTGCCGGTGGGCTTGCCTTCGTCGTCGAGGTCGGGAGCGTTCACTTCAACGTACTGACCCGCAAAGCGATCTTCTTTCCACGCCTGAGCTGCACGGCGCTGGCTTTCCAATGCAAAAGCATCGGTGTCGGCGCGAGTGACCCCGTACTTGTCGGCAATGCGCTCTGCACCTTCGAACTGGCTCGTCATTTCGTATTCGGCAAAGTAGGTCTTGGGAATGGGAACACCCAGCCCAAGCTTCTTCGATGAGTTGATGCCAATGGGAATGCGGCTCATCACTTCAACACCACATGCAATGGCAACATCAATTGCACCACTGCCAATGAGCGACGCAGCAAGGCTGGTGGCCTGTTGTGAAGAACCGCATTGTGTATCGACTGTGGTTGCAGCTGTTGCTTGTGGCAAACCTGCGGCAAGCCAAGCGGTGCGTGTGATGTTGAAACTTTGTTCGCCCACTTGGCTCACGCAACCACCCACAACTTGATCGACTTCTGCAGGGTCGATGCCAGCACGTGCAATGAGTTCTTTCAGTGCAACGCCAAGCACGTCGGCTGGGTGCATGGTGGAAAGGCCTCCGCCACGACGACCAATAGGTGTGCGAACGGCTTGAACGATGACGACGTTTGATGAACTCATAGAGGGCATCTTATGCAGTTGCGCTGGGCTGGGCTTTAGTGAAAAGGGGTACGGTGAGAGATATGACTTCCCCAAATGTGCGCTTAGTGCCCTCATTATCGCCACCTCAACATGTGGCTCAGCATCGTTATTTCCATATTGTGGGCGGTGCGGTCTGGGAAGCAGCCGAACCTGCGGCACACGACTGGCATGTTCATTTTGTGGGAATGATGGGCGATGTTGCGGTGTGGGCGGTTGATGTTCCTCATGGCCTCGACCCCGCCGATGGAGCCGCTATCGATTTGTTCTCGTTCCACGGCCGAGCAACGGAAGCCGAATGGCTGGCTGCCGGGCGCGCCGTGCAGTTGGTGGAATGGAGTCGTACGCACAAGTTTTGTGGACGCTGTGGAACCCCCACCGTGCTGTCTGATTCCGAGCGGTCGCTGCGGTGCCCGAAATGCAACTTGCTCGCATTTCCGCGTTTGGCCCCCGCCATGATCACCCTCGTTACTCGCGGGCCAGAGGGCCCCGACCAAGAAGTGCTGTTGGGTCGCGGAGTGCAATGGAAGGTACCCATGTACTCGTGTTTGGCCGGCTTTGTAGAGCCAGGTGAAACGCTGGAAGAAGCAGTGGTGCGTGAAGTGCACGAAGAGGTGGGTGTATGGGTACGTGACGTGCGTTACGTGCGCAGCCAACCCTGGCCATTTCCACACTCGTTGATGCTGGGCTTTCGCGCTTCTTATGATCACGGTGACATTGTGTGCGATCCGAGTGAAATCATGGACGCGCAGTGGTTCCGTCGCGACGACATGCCGATGATTCCCTCAAGTATCTCTATTGCGCGCTCGCTTATCGATGATTGGCTGCACAACAACTAACGTGGCTCTATGAG
>JAURNB010000190.1 GCA_030830415.1 Acidimicrobiales bacterium
AATCACGAGATGCGGTGAAATCTATTTCTTCTGCGCCCATTGGTCTGACACTCGCAATGGTGGAATTTCAAGTTGATGCCCAGTCAGAGAATCCAGATGAAATTGCACTGGCACATGCAAAACGTCAACAAGGTTTTGATGGCCTTGAAACATGTTTCTTGGAAGCTGCTATTGGCGATGATTTTTTTGGAGTGCAAACTTATACCCGAGAAAGATTCAACGCGCAGGGGCGGATGAAGCCAGACCCCGATGCTCGACTCACCATTATGGGCTACGAGTACTATCCTCAAGCTTTAGAAGCAACCATTCGTCGTGCCTATACCGAAACACGAGGAGTGCCTATCATGGTCACCGAAAACGGCATTGCGGTCGTGAACGACCAAGAACGTGTTGAATACGTCGACGAGGCATTGCGCTGTGTTTTGCGTTGTATTGCCGATGGCATCCCGGTGGAGGGGTACATGTATTGGAGTTTGCTGGACAATTTTGAATGGGCTTATGGATACGGACCAACATTTGGTCTTGTTGGGGTGAATCGGGAAACACAAGAGCGGCACATTAAACCAAGTGCTCGTTGGCTGGGAGAAGTTGCCCGAGCAAATGCACTTTTGCCTCTCGCGTAGCGCCAAAAACGGGCTACCATTTCGTCTGTGTCATTACTTCCTTTAAACCCAGATGAGCTCTTGTCCACCACGCGCGCAGTACGTAAGCGTCTCGATTTCTCGAAGCCAGTTCCCGACGATGTCATCCGCGAGTGTGCAACTGCAGCTATGCAGTCACCTTCGGGCAGCAACATGATGACCATGGGGTTCATTGTGGTGAAAGACGCTGCAAAACGAAAAGCAGTGGGCGATATCTACCAACAGTGCTATTCCATGTACAAGTCAATGGACGGTGTGTACATCGGTTCCATCGATAAGGGCGAAGCCAGTGCAAATGATCAGCAAAAGCGTTCTGCCGACTCTGCCGACTTCTTAGGTGAGCACATGGGCGATGCGCCTGCACTCATCATTGGTTGCACACAAGGCGCTCGCCTCGATGGTGCTCCAGCAATGATGTCGGCATCGATGCTCGGAAACATTTTGCCTGGCATGTGGTCGTTCATGTTGGCAGCACGTGCGCGTGGCCTTGGTACCGCTTGGACCACTGTGCACCTCATGATGGAACAGCAAGTAGCCGACATTTTGGACATTCCTTTTGACACCGTGCAGCAAGTGTGCTTGTCGCCATTGGCCTACACCAAAGGCACCGATTTCAAAGCTGCTGCTCGGCCACCAGTTGACAGCATCTTGCACTGGGACCGTTGGTAATTCACGCCAATCTGCGTCGCCATGCAGTGGCGGCAAAAGGGTTCATGCCAGAAGAAGAGGGCGATGCGTTATATGACGCTGCCGTTTCGCTTACTTCGCACATTGCTCGTGCACCCATGCTTGAAGTGGGGTCGTATTGCGGCAGGTCCACCATTTGGTTGGGTGCTGCTGCTCGCGAAAACAGCAGTGTTCTTTTTGCGGTAGATCACCATCAAGGCAGTGAAGAAAACCAGCCAGGGTGGGAGTCGCACGATGCCACGTTGGTCGATGCACATACCGGCAGGCTCAACACATTGCCCACCTTTCAACGAACCATTACCGATGCTGAACTCAACGATGTAGTGATAGCGGTTGTGGGGCACTCACCGACGGTTGCTCAAAGCTGGACAACGCCGTTGAGTTTCTTATTCATCGACGGCGGACATGGCGTTGAGCCCGCTCGCGCCGACTACGCATATTGGACACCACACGTGATGTTGGGTGGTCTGTTGGCAATTCACGATGTGTTTCCCAACCCAGCCGATGGTGGCCGTCCGCCGTATGAAGACATTTACTTGCCTGCACTTGCGAGTGGGAAATTTGTTGAAATCAGTGCAACGGGAAGTTTGCGAGTATTACAGCGACAGTAAGTGCTGGTTTCCTAATCGGAAAAACCGTCGTGCATAAACAGTCGTGCACCGGGTGAAGTGCCAGCGATGGCATCGGCAGCCAAGATAATTGCAGCACCTGTATAGGCAGTGCATTCATCCTCTGGAAATGAGATGAGTTGTGGGTGCACAATGCCAGTGAGATACGACCCTTCGCTGGTGCGATGTGGGCGGGTCCATAGCAAGAGCTTTTTTGCTGTATCTAAATCGCCAATTGCAGCGTAAGACAGCGAGCATTCAGCAGTCTCGGCTGCAGTAACCCATGGCTCGTCGCTTACACAGCGCACTCCCAGACCTTCCATGACGAAAGTGTCGTAGAACATCGCAAGGCGATCTTTTGCTTGAACAGATTCTTTTGCCCCTGTGAGAATGGGGTAGTACCAGTCCATAGCAAAACGCTCTTTGGGTTCAAAAGCATGCAAGTCGGTGCGCACTACATCGTCGATGGTGTCGGCAGCACGAAGATAAACATCGGCGTGGTCGTCGAGAAGTGCAGCAACCATCGCACCACAGCGCAGGGAGTGTCGGATAGAACACGAGCCAGTGAGAAGTGCGTAGTCCCA
>JAURNB010000191.1 GCA_030830415.1 Acidimicrobiales bacterium
CATTGCAATGTTTGCTGGTGGTTTAACCGCACTCCTGCACGCATTTTTGTGTGTGACGTTGAAAGCTAACCAAACTGTCGCTGGGCTCTCCATCACTATTTTTGCTGGCGCACTTGGCTTGTCGAGTTACTTTGCCAACGTCTGGGAAGTTGCTTCGAGCCCCGTGTCGCGACCCATTCGCAAACTCGATGTGTTCGGACTTGCCGATACACCAGTACTTGGTCCACTGCTTTTCAATCACACCATCCTCACGTATGTGAGTTGGGTGCTTGTTGCCGTGTCATCGTTTTATCTCTTTCGCACCAAAACAGGTTTGCAATTACGCGCTGTGGGCGAGTCGCCACAAACAGCCGATGCAATGGGAATCAGTGTGGTGAAGTACCGCTACTTCCACACCATCCTGGGCGGCATGCTTGCTGGCATTGGTGGAGCTTTCTACAGCCTCGCCATTGTTTCTACCTGGGTTGACGGCCTCACCAAGGGCGCAGGCTGGATTGCCATTGCGCTGGTGATTTTCGGATTCTGGCGCCCCGACCTCACGCTCGTGGGTGCGTATCTCTTCGGTGCACTCCAATCACTTGGCACCACATTGAAAGCTCGCAGCTTTCATATCTCTGGTGACCTTCTCGACGCACTTCCCTTCATCATGACCATCGTTGTTCTCGTATTGGTTTCGAGTCGTTTCGCTCACAAGCGTCTTGGCGCTCCAGCAGCTCTTGGCGTTCCTTATGAACGCGAAGAACGATGAGCAACAACGCTTCACCTATCACTGCACTCACGAACACTTCACAGGGGTTGCGCAATGCGTGGCATCCAGTGTTGCGCAGTGCAGATCTGTTGCACAATGCACCACAGCGTGTGATGTTGCTCGGTGAGCCTTACGTCCTGACGCGCATCAACAACACCCTCACCGCATTTGTCGACAAGTGCCCGCATCGCAACGCACGCCTCTCTGATGGTTGCGTAGTAGGTGAACATTTGCAGTGCCCCTATCACGGTTGGGAATTCACTGCCGAAGGTGACCTTGCTCATGTACCTGCACTCGGTGCTGGCGCAACACTGCCGCCACACACTGCACTCTCACCTGCGGGCGTTGTTGAAAAATACGACCTTGTGTGGATTGCCCCCGATACACCCGTCACTGACATCATTAACATTTCTGAATGGAACGATGCCTCGTTGCGTCATGTATGGCTAGAGCCGCTCATCATTAACGCAGCGGCTGCACAATTCATCGATAACTTTCTCGACTTCGGACACTTTCCCTTTGTGCACGCTGGCACGTTTGGTTCGGGCGAAGATGAAAATATTCACGAGTACTCAGTAGAGAAAGACGAATCTGGCTGGGGCTTTGTGGTGAACTATGCACACACCATTGAAAACAATGAAGACCCACTTGTTGCAACAGGTGAACATCCGCTCATTCAGCCGCGCACGATGCGCTATGAGTTCACTGCACCGTTCTCTTGTAACTTGCGTCTCGATTTGCCCACTACGGGAATGGTGAACGCCATTGTTACTTTCTGTCAGCCCATCGACCACAACACCACGTGTTTGTATTCAGTGATGTTGCGCAACGACTGCCCAACCGATGCTCTTGCACAAGCAGCAGCTGCTTATGAAATGGATATTTTGGCAGAGGACCTCAAAATTATTGAAGGTCTCTACGACAAAGTTGTTCCACTTGAACGTGGACAAATACACACGCGGGCTGACCGCAACACCGTTGAGTTTCGTCGCATCATGCAACGACTACTTGGCGGAACGAGCAGGATTTGAACCTGCGGACCCTTGCAGGTCTCCTGTTTTCAAGACAGGTGCATTCGGCCGCTCTGCCACCGTTCCGTCTGAGATGTTATCGGGGAATATGGCTTCGCAAATGCGTCACCCAATCATCAGCTTCTTTCCAGCGGGTATCGGCATGCTCACGGGCACTGTGAGCCGCTGGGCCGGCAGCCGGATACGAGCCAAAGAACTTCACTCCGCCTTGTTTTGCGCGTAATTCACGCAAAGCGTCGGCCATCAGCTCGCTATCGATATGCCCATCGGCATACATGATGAAGCAGTAGTCGCCCAGACCGCTATTTTTCGTGGGTCGTGAACTGAGGTGCGACAGGTCAATACGGCGGGCGGCGAATTCCTGCAAAATGGAAATGAGGCTGCCTGGTTCGTTAGCGCGCTGGAACACCACAAGGGCGGTGCGGTCGTGGCCTGTTGCTTGTGGAATGGCATCTTTCCCCACCAACACGAAACGCGTTTGATTATTTTCATGGTCGGCGATATTGCGCGCCACTACTGAGAGCCCATACAAGTTGCCTGCAACTTCGGGTGCAATTGCAGCGACGCCTGCAAGCTTTTCTGTTGCAATTTGTCGTGCTGCTTCTGCTGTGCTTGTTGCCGCACGCACTGTTGCTTCGGTCAAATTTTTGCGCAAATACGCATGACACTGTGCTGTTGCAACCGGCATCGACCACACTTCACTAATGTCGGAAAGTTGTGTGCCAGGTAATGCAAGCAAGCAGTGCTCAATGTTCAGCACCACTTCACGCTGAATGAAAAGTTCATGGTCGAACACCAAAGCGTCTTGAGTGAGATTCACCATTCCTTCAATGCTGTTCTCAATGGGAACAAAGCCAAGTGCTACTTCCCCCGCCTCAACAGCATCGAGCACGTCGGGAACCGTGCGAAAAGGCACAAGTTCACATTGTGCAAGGTCGCCCTGCGACCGAGCAGCTTGTTCGGTGAAAGTGCCGAGCGGCCCCAAGAAACCGACCCGTGTGCCAGGGGCAACGGGGGAGGAAATCGGGCTTGCGGGGGTTGATTGTGCACTCACACTATGAAGGTTAGGCGTAGTGATGGCAACATGGAGGTGTGTTTGAAGAAACCCTGCGCCAAATGCTCACCGACGTCCGCTCTGGGGCGGTCTCACCCGACGAAGCTGTGGCCCATTTGCGCCGCCTCCCCTTTACCGAAGTGGGCGATGCGTTAGTCGACCATCACCGGGCCCTGCGCACCGGGGCACCCGAAGCCATTTATGGCCCGGGCAAATCGCCGCAACACTGTGTCGACATAGTGGGTGAACTTTTGGCCAATGGCAGCGGCCCTGTCATTCTCACTCGCGTGATTCCCGCACAACGAGAAGCTGTTCTTTCCGCGCATGCGTCGTATGGCATGCCTGAAGAAGCATCGAACACAATGGCGTGGCGCCTACCCACTATCGATGCCTCTCGCCCTGCACCGCGCGTGCTCGCCATCAGTGCCGGAACTTCAGACGTACCCGTGTTAGATGAATGCGTACTGACCTTGCGCGCCTATGGCTATGCACCTCAGCGCATTGTTGATGTTGGTGTTGCTGGTCTCCACCGCTTGCTTGTACATATTGACGCCATTCAAAATGCCGACGCAATCGTTTGTGCAGCAGGTATGGAAGGTGCACTCCCCAGTGTTATTGGTGGCCTCACCGGCGCACCCATTGTTGCTGTGCCCACCAGCGTGGGTTACGGATCATCACTTGAAGGAATTACCGCACTCCTTGCAATGCACTCGTCATGTGCATCAGGAATTGCCGTTGTAGGTATAGACAACGGTTTCGGTGCCGCATGTGCAATAGCGCGAATGTTGAGAAGCGCTGCGTGAGCGCAGATACTCCACAATCTGCCAACACCGTTTGGGTCAATGCCAGTGCTGGTGTTGCTGGCGACATGTTGCTGGGCTCGCTCATCGATGCAGGTGCCGACATTACTGAAGTAGTCAATATTCTTTTTGGCCTTGGTTTAGATGATTGGGCACTCACCGCAGAACCCGCAATGCGTTGCGGCATTGCTGCAACACATGTTGTCGTTGTTGAGCATCATCATGATGATCACCATCACACGCATCGTTTACACAGTGACATTGTTGCGCTCCTCAATGCAGCCGACATTCCTGCCCGCGTGCGCGAGCGGGCACTTGCCACTTTTGCAGTGCTCGCGTACTCAGAAGCAACTGTGCACAATGTTCCCGTTGAACAAGTGGAGTTTCATGAAGTCGGCAGTATTGATGCCATCATCGACATTGTTGGTACTTGTGCCGCGCTTGAGATATTGGGCATCGACCGCATTGCCTCATCACCCATTGCTACATCGCATGGATCCATTCGCAGCGCGCACGGCATTCTTCCTAACCCAGGACCAGCAGTTGCCCACATGCTTGCAACGCATGCGGTGCCCACGCGCGGTGTAGATGTTGACTATGAAGTATCTACACCTACCGGTGTTGCACTGCTCATTGCGCTCGCAGAATCTTTTGGTGCATCGCCTTCCATGCCCGTTACAGCCATTGGTCATGGTGCGGGAACGCGCAACCCCAGTGACCGCGCCAATGTGGTGCAGGTGCTCTTAGGTGTTACCGATGTTGCACACGAGGGCGACACAGAAACGTTGGTGGTACTAGACACCAACACTGACGATGTGACACCAGAGGTTTTGGCCTACACCGTGGCGCAACTCATGGAACATGGCGCAAACGATGCTTGGGTCACGCCCATCATCATGAAGAAAAATCGACATGGGCATTGCTTGCAAGTGCTGTGTCAGCCACAACTGGCAGAAAAGTTACGCAGCATCATTGTGCAAGAAACTGGGTCTCTCGGTGTGCGTTTGAGCACTGTTGAGCGCTTTGCCGCGGCCCGTGAAGTAGTGAGTGTTGACGTGCTTGGTTTCTCTGTCGATGTGAAAACGAGCAATGCACGCCTGAAAGCAGAATTTGAACATGCAGCTATTGCTGCGAAAGCAACTGGGGTACCTCTGCGTGAAGTGATGCGCTTAGCTGAAGAAGCTGCCCGCGGTTATTTCAGCTAGAGCAACTTCATTCCCGCGAGCAATGCACCAGTGCCTAGTGCTTGCGCCGAAATCACCACTCCTATCAGCCACTTCAATTGCTTGTTAAAGAGCATGTGCATTTCAGTACGTAACTCAAGACGCAACGCCTGCATATCGCCACGCAACTCTGCACCCAACGCCTGCATATCGCCACGCAACTCTGCACCCAACGCCTGCATCTCGCCACGCAACTCAGTGCGCAGCTCTTGCATATCGCTTGTCAGTTCAAGACGCAACGCCTGCATATCGCCGCGCAACTCAGCGCGCAGTTCTTGCATTTCGCCGCGCAACTCAACACCCAACATGTGCATTTCTCCACGCAACTCAGCACGCAACGCCTGCATATCGCTTGTCAGTTCAGTGCGCAACGCCTGCATATCGCTTGTCAGTGCAACGCGCACCATTTCTAAATCTTTCGTCGTGAGCACACGCAGGTCGGCGACATCGGACCTTCGCGCAACATCACCCCACCCTGTTGGTGGCAAATGTTCCATAATGATGGCTGCCACCTCCTTGCCGTGTGCAGTACTCAAAGCTTCGTGCATCTGAAAGCGTTCTGCTTCAGTAATTGTCATGGTAAACCAATTCCTTCCGATAGGCGACACCTTTATGTGTGCTTTTGCGCAGGGAACGTGGCAACTTTTTACACTGGCAGGAACTCCTGTGCCCATGCCTTGAGTTCATCGATGCTGGCTTCGCCCGAGCGTCGTGCAAGCACTTTGCCGTTGCCATCAAGCAAAATCAGCCCTGGGTATCCCGAAACACCAAATGCCAATGCTGCACCTTGGTCTTCGCTGTCGGCCATCACTGGCCATGGCCAGCCTTTGTCGACAACCCACTGTGAAGGCGGCCAGTTTGGTGCATCGTTACGAGCACCCGTGCTCACGCCAAACACTTCCATATCGGCCGGCATAGAACCAGAATTTTTCCATTCAATGAGTCGAGGCACTTCTGCATTGCAATGTGGGCACCAATGCGCAAGGAAAACTACAAGCATCGGCTTGCCTGTTGGCGCAATGGTGAGTGGGGCACCATCAAAACCAAAGCCGTTCACAACTGGCGCTACTACACCGCGCGCGGGGTCGTTATCGGGGTCTTCCAATGCAAGAAGCATTTCGCCCTCAGGTTGCACCCGTTGAAATTCAGCCGCGGCAACTGCGTCGCCATTGACTGGTTGTGTTGCCTCTGATGAGTCGCCCGTCGTTGAAGTTGTGGTTGACGATGAACTACTGCCGCCACCTACAACAAGAACCACGGCAATAATTGCGGCAATAGCCGCAGCAACTCCGATAGCAATGAACTTCGTCTGATTCTTTTGAGCGGTCATACTCTCTCCTGTTGTTCAGCAGTTTCACTTGCTTCTCTATTTTTTGTGTAGGTCGCACAGAGCAAAATGGCAACACTGACAAAACCACACAGCGCCATAAATGGTAACGACACAAAACCAAAACGACGGAACCATATGGTGGTGCACGGAACGTCGATAGCACATACATTGGTTTCCCAGGTGGGGTTCCACTCCAACAAGTAGTGGTACAACGAAATCACACTGCCCACCACTGCAAGTGGCACCGCGTACACCGTTACCTCTTGTCGCGCAGCAACTTTGTTTTTACGTAGAAGAGCCACCAGCAAAATCACCGCAAGTGGGTACATGCATGCCCGTTGATACCAGCACAACTTGCATGGGTTGTAATTCGCTGCTTCCGAAAACCACAGGCTGCCAAACATCGCAAAAGCCGGCACCATAAATGCCAGGGGCAGCGCCACGGGGCGAAAGGCCTCAACAAAATTGCTCGAGGCCGCAGAACGCTGCGAAGTGAACCGCGCCACCAGCAAGACCAGTGACCCACCTACTGCAAAGAGCGCGAGTAGCGCCGAGAGCAGCTGCATGGTGTCGGTGTTCATATCTCTTAGTCTCACCTCGTTCAGGCCAAGTTCCCAACACCTCAGAAAAGAACCCAAAGTGCTGTACTTTCCTCACTTTTCGTGAAATTGGCGCCAAGTGGCAAGATGAAGACCGTGTCACGCGTGAACTCCCTTGGTCTCGATGCCGTTGCTGCCCTGCGCACAACCCGCCGCAAGCATCGCGTGGAAGAAATGGAATGGTTCGAGGCGCTCTACCGCGTGTATCTCGCGGCCATTGCTATTGGCGGCACCATCCTTTTTCTCTCGGGGCTCATTAAAGACACCGAACTCACATCAGCAGAACTCATCGTTGTTTCACAACGTGGCCCACATGTATTAGGTGTGGTCATTGCCGTTGCCTTATTCATCGGCATTCGTAGCGGCAACAACGGCGGGCCACTTGCCGTTGAAGAAGCTGAAGTGCGTCACTTGCTTCTTGCCCCCGTTCCCCATTCTTTAGTGCTGCGTCGCCCCGCCATTCAACGCCTGCGCTCTACTGCATTTTCTGGTGCTGCGGCTGGTGCTGTTGCTGGTCAACTCGCCTCGCGGCGTTTGCCGGGGTCATTTACATCGTGGGCTTTTTATGGCGCTGTATTTGGTTTATGTGCTGGTCTCATTGTGGTGGGTGGCGCACTTCTCAGCCACGGACTGCGTTTCAACAAATCAGTGTCGTCGTTTGTGGTGTCGGCACTGCTCGCATGGCAAATTGCCGTCGCTGTTCAACACACTTCTTTTCCTGGTCCATTCGATGCCTTTGGCAGCATGGCATTGTGGACACTGCACCGCGAAGCAATCGACCTCATTGCCGTCTTTGCCACCATTGTCATTTGCGCTTCTGGCATTTTCACCGTGGGCAACTTGTCACTCGAAGCTCTTTCACGCCGCAGCAGTTTGGTGTCGCAACTGCGCTTCGCGGTCACATTGCAAGACCTGCGCACGGTGGTGTTGCTGCGCCGCCAACTCAGTCAAGAACAAATGCGCGCGTCACCTTGGGTCACGCTCAAGCGTTCTGCAAAAACTGCACCTATTGCGCGCCGTGGCGTTCAGAGTTTGTTGAAGTTTCCCGCGCGCCGCATTGTGCGCATGAACTTGCTCATCGCCGTTGCGGCAATGTGCCAAGTGTGGGCCTACCGCGGCACCACTCCCGCCGTTGTAGCGAGTGGGTTGTGCCTCTTCGTTTTTGGTCTGGAAATTATTGAACCGCTCTCACAAGAAGTTGATAAACCCGATCGCACCGACGCCATTCCTATTGATCGTGGCGAACTCATGTTGCGCCATCTCATTGTTCCCACATTGTTTTTATTGCCTTTTACAGCCCTCGGCATTGTCGTTACCTACCTCTTTGAACCCGAGCCAATGACACTTGCCATTGCGCTCATTGTGGGTCTTCCCGCCGTTGGTGCCGGAACAGCCGGCGCAATTATCAATGCGGTGAAAGGTGCACCCGACCCACTCGGGCAAACCAATGAGCGCATGTTTATGCCACCAGAAGTTGCCGGCATGACCACTATGACGCGTGCAGTATGGCCACCCATTGTTGCCATTTTGGGTAGCTTGCCCATTCTTGCCGTACGTGAAGGTGTTGAAAATGGCGACAACGCTCTGGGTGCAGCACTGCGCACCGCAATTGGTGTGGTGCTCCTCTTAGGTTTAGTAGGTGCATGGGTGCGTCATCGCGACGCCGCTCGCACATGGTGGAAGAATTTTGTTGACGGCGGAAAACAATCTGCGTTTGGTCAACCAGGAAAATGAAACATTATTCGTTGGAAGGAAAATTATGAGTCGTCATCCACAACCACCTCATCGTCGCAATGAAGATTCCGATACGCCTCAGCCGTCGAAAAAGAAAAAGGCGCAAGAACCCGTTGTTCAACTTCCACCTGCTGCACTTGAAGCACACAATGTTGCCAAAGATTACGGCGATGCACCTGCACTGCACCCACTCACCTTGCGCATTGAACACGGCCAACGCGTTGCGTTACTTGGCCACAACGGTTCGGGCAAAACCACACTCATGCGCATTGCATCAGGGCTTCTCGATGCATCAAGTGGCAAAGTCACATTGAGCGGTCATGCACCACAATCGTTAGAAGCTCGCGCGTTCACCAGCTACTTAGCCGACACTCCTACTTTTTACGACGACTTGTCGTTGTGGGAACACCTCGAGTTCATTGCACGCTTGCATGGCGTTGAAGAGTGGGACCAACTTGCAGCCAATCTGCTCGACCATTTGGGTTTGTATGAACGTGCCGATGAATTGCCCAACCGCTTCTCGCGCGGGCTACGTCAAAAAGCTGCCATCGCCATTGCCTTCGTTCGCCCCTTCGAATTGCTTCTAGTCGACGAACCCTTTGTGGGCCTCGATGCTTCGGGCAAAGAGGCTCTTTTGGCCCTCTTCGACCAGGCCGCAGCCGACGGCGCCACCTTGGTGGTGGCCACCCACGAACTCTCCTTTGTGAACAAGGTCGAGCGCATCATTGCTTTGCGCGACGGGGCCGTCATTCACGATGGCCCCCAGGGCGACACCGATGTTGATGCCTTGGTGCGCGCCGACGCGACCACGAGCGAATAGAGGCACAGATACCTGTCGAGCAGCGCTGAGCGGTAGCCTGCCCACATGCTTGAATATGCAGCCCTCACCAGCAGTGACCCCGCCGACCTTGCTCGCCAAATGACCGAGCGTTCGGCTCAGGGTTGGGAAATTCTCCAAATCGTCGCCAATGGCACCAACATCACCGCCTTCGCCCGCCGCGCCGCAGTTACTGCACAAGTGTCCACACCAACTGTTGTGAGCACTCCTGCCACATCAGCCACATGGAGCAGCACAACTGCCTCCTCCGCACCGGTAAGCACACCTGTTGTCACTAGCCCCGTCAACACCTCGGTTGCATCGAGTGTGGGCGATGCTGCTGCTCCTGCCAACTGGTACCCCGACCCAGCAGGCCGTTTTGAACTGCGCTACTGGAATGGCTCGGCGTGGACCGAACATGTGTCGCGCAATGGTCAGCAGTCCGTCGACCCACCTGTTGCCTAACGCCGCACAGCTTTTTCACAAGTCTCACCACTCGTTATGCGCATCACTTCACTTGGCCACGCCGGCATGCTCATTGCCACACGCGACATCACCATCTTGTGTGACCCATGGTTCGAGCCTGCCTTCTTCGGTTCGTGGTTTCCCTTCCCGCGTAATGATCAACTCGCAAGCGACATCACTGTTGCAATAGAGAACCCCAACTATCTCTATATCTCTCACATCCACGGCGACCATCTCGATGAGGCATTTCTCGCCAACCACGTCAATAAAGAAACTCCCGTGTTGTTGCCCGACTTCCCCACACGCGAACTCGAACGCACACTCGGAAAACTTGGCTTTCGCAATTTCGTGCGCACACAAAATGGAATAGCAACACCTTTGGTGAATGGTGTGAGTGTTGCCATTCATATTGAGTCGAGCATTAGCGACGGCCCCGGTGGCGACTCAGCCCTCGTTGTCAAAGATGGCGACACCATTGTGGTGAATCAAAACGACTGCCGCACACACGACCTCACCGCACTCGCTTCACACGGCAAGGTCGATGCACACTTCGTGCAATTCAGCGGTGCCATTTGGTACCCCATGGTCTACGACATGCCTGAAGACGAAAAGCGCGCACTTGCTGCTGCCAAAGTGGAATCACAATTCGCTCGCGCTCTTGCCTATGTCGACACTGTCAATGCACGCGTTGTGGTTCCCAGTGCCGGCCCACCATGTTTCCTTGACCCCGAGTTGTTTCACCTCAACATGGTGACGGGCAACGAAGTGTCTATTTTCCCGCACCAACCAGAGTTTGTTACTCGTCTTGCTGCACGCAACCGCACGGGTATTCTCAATATGCCCGGCACAGTGATTGATGTTTCACCCAGCGATATTGCCGTTACTCACCCCGTGAGCGATGAAGCCCTGCACAACACCTGGAACAACATTGGCGAGTACCTTGCTGCATACCAAAAAGACTGGCTGCCCTGGCTTGCCGAGCATAAAGCCACGTGGGCTGCACCAACAGAAAAGCTTCTCGCCAATATTCAAAGTTGGTTCCGCCCCCTTCTTGCCATGTGCCCCACAGTGTCAATGGGTGCTGGCGGTAACTGTCTCATTCAAACCGTGAGCGCACCAGATGCCGAACCGACTGCCGACGACCTAGGCATTTACATTCACTTCGAGTATGGCGATGTACAGAAATACACCAACCAGCCCTACAAGTACCGCTTCATCATTCAGCGTGAGTTGTTAGAAACCGTTGTCGCGGCAAAAGCAGTTGACTGGTCGAACGCACTTTTCCTCTCGGCACGATTCCGCGCCTGGCGCGATGGTGATTTCAACGAAAACCTTTATAATTTCTTCAAGAGTTTGTCTGTTGAACGGATGAGCCGCACCGAAATCGAAGCGTACCGACGAGCAACTGAACCAACCATGTCACAAGATGAAGTACAAATAGGCGACTACATCGTGGAGCGTTTTTGCCCACACCGCCAAGCCGACCTCTCCACCTTCGGATCTATTGAAGGCGATGAACTGGTGTGCTCATTGCACGGCTGGCGCTTCGACCTTGCTACCGGAAACTGCAATAGCTCGGTGGGCAAGAGCATCAGCATTCGCAAACGCTCTTAGCGCGGGCTTTATTTGCGCTTGCGGCGCAACTTACCGACAAAGTTCAAAGCTTTAGCTGCAAAGTCATTCGACAAGTTGAACCTGCGCTTTGCCCAGTCGAATGCTTGCAATGCTTTTTTATCGGCATAAATGAGCACACGTTTCGCTCCATCATCGGGTCGTGCTTTGTAGTTCGTGGAATGCACTACTGGTGCTTCCTCTTCAGTGAAGTAATACAACGCCAACGACTGTCGCGCTACGCCTACAGGCGAAGTAAGTGGGTCGGGGTGGCCATGAAAGGAATCGGCGTCGGTATTGAAAATGAGCACGCGATTGCCAATGGGTGCAACACGTTTTTCACAACGCTTCATATCGCGTGTCCACAATTCCAAGTCGCCACCATATTCAGGCAGCCAATTCTCATTGCAATACAGGAGCAAATTCACACGCCTGCTCCAGTGCCGGTGGTGCGGGTGCACAGAAAAATCGGCGTGCATGTTTAAAAACCCACCCGTAATGGTTTGGTGCATGCCCCCACCTTCAAAGGAAGGGTCGGCGATGAGGCCACTAATGCCGGTGAGGTTCTCTAAGTACGCAATAAATGCAGGCGAGTTCAACACCTCTGCTACTTGCTGAATGGTCGCGCCCCATGTTTCACTACGTGGGTTGGCAAACTTGCGCTCATTCACATGTGCGTAGTTAGTCCATTTACTGGGGTCAACTGCGGGAAACTCGGTGAGAACTTCTGCAAACACATCGGGCTGCAAAAAGTTTTCAATCACCGTGTGTGCATAGGGTGATGCAGTTGCATAAGTACTCTCGCTCAATGCGCTCTCGAGCGCGGACACGTTGAGCACGGTGGCATGGTCGTTTAGCACAATGTTCATTTCCTCAGAGAATGTTTAACGCTTCAACTCATACAAGAACTGATACGCAAACAGTTGAGGCCGCACCTTGACCAACAAGCGGTCAATGGCACGTATGGGCTTCAACTTGTTTGACACCTTGCCCGTGCCTCCACGGTCGGCAACATCGAATGGCAAACCGGTGGCCCCCACACGATGAACGGTGTACCCCGCTTGTTTTGCCAAACGTTCAAAACTGCGGCGCGTAAAAAAGCGCACATGCGTACGGTCGAGAATGCCGCGATGGTCGTAGTCGAACATGCCAAAGAGTGTGCGAATGCGTGGGTACCAGTGCCCAAAGTTCGGAATGCTCGCCAACACTGCTCCACCTGGAGCTAGCCGTGGTGCAAGTTCGGCAAGAAGCAGTTCTGGCTGGCGCACGTGTTCCAGCACATCGGCACACACCACTACGTCGATGGCACCGGGCAAACCTTCTGGCAATCCAGCATCGAGATTTGCCTGAATGAACTTATCGACACGGCCAAATACCTGTGGGTGCTCTTCTAGGTCAACACCGGTCACGGTGTAGCCCAAGCTTTTCATTTGTAACGACAGCAAACCATCAGAGCAACCGAGGTCAAGTACTTCACCAGTAGTGCGCCCCGACAAATACTTCACTATTTGCCCATGAGACGACAACGGATCGCTCTTGTATTCATAGGCAACATCGCCTTGTAGTTTCTCGTCGTGCCCGAAACCCATTTTGCGCAAACGGTATTGCGTGGAGTGCTTAAACAAATCTTTGGCGTACTTCATCCCATCGACGTAGCAAATCTCGTCGCCGTAATACGTGGGGATAGCTATCTCTACAATTTTTGAGTTGATATCGAGCAACTGCAAAATAATTTGTGTGTCGAAGTCGAAACCGTCGGAGTTCTTCGCCAAAGCAATTTTCTGCAATGTCGACACGCGATACGCGCGGTAGCCGCTGTGCCACTCGGTGAGGCTTGCCCCCGTCATGGCATTTTCATAGCGCGTGAGAATTTTGTTGCCCACATATTTGTAGAGCGGCATGCCACCTTCGCGCGCTGCACCGCTGTTCATCATCCGCGAACCAAAAACGGCGTCGGCGCCGTCTTCCACAATGGGCTTCACCATTTCGGCCATGAGCTCGGGGGCGTACTGGCCATCGCCGTGCAACAACACCACCACGTCGAGACCCATCTCGGCGGCTAGCTGGTAACCAGCCTTCTGATTGCCCCCATAGCCCAAGTTCACCGGGTGGCGCACAATGTGCAACGGCAAGTGGTCATTTGAGCGCTGGTAAGCAAGTGCAACTTCATGTGTGGCATCGGCACTGGCGTCGTCGCACACCAACACGGCCGCAACTTCTGCAGCTACATCGTGGGGAATGCGATCGAGAACCTTCTCTAGGGTTGTTTCTGCGTTGTAAGCAACAACCACAACACCTATACGGAGACCACCAAAAAGCCCTGACATTGCATTTAGGTTACTGCTTCACTAACGAGAGTTGAACGTTTACCTGCTCTTTATCGTGCTGCAGGTAGACCACATTGCTCTCCCAGCCGTACCAGGTGGGGCATGAACCTACGCGGGCCGCAGCAATGTGCTTTGCCTTCACGGTGGAGAAATCAATGGACCGATTATTGTCGCCTGCTGCGTCGTAGAGGGAGATACTGTCGTTGCTAAACCCGAAGTCTGAAGTAGCAACAATCCAGTTATAGCCCAGGTAATTTTCCGGCAGAATCACTCGCTCCACATACTTGCGCGTAGCACCAATCTGAAGTTTCCCATCGGGCGATGCGTCGAGTTGTACGCCATATTCACCAACAGTGTCATTTACTCCTGCTGGCGCTACATAAGGAACAGAAGCACGCACACCGGAAGCATTGACTTGTTCAACTGTCACCAAGCTCGTATCGGTAATGTTTCCCCCAACAGGAATGTCAAAGCGGAATCCCGACTTCATTCCCGTCACCACACCACGCACTAAAAGATCGGGCCGCTCACTCGAACTTCGTCCAGAGAACAACAATGCCCTGTTGTACTTCACTTCAATGGTGACTGATTCATCATCGGCAGTGTGCGCCCAACCAAACACGGTGAGCATTCCCTTCACCGGCTCACTATTCACGCGAACCCCTGGCTTCGTTGGTGCGAAGGTGAGATAGTTCGACGACACTCCCCAGTTGCACGTATTCATACTGCGCAGGGTTGATACCTTTTCACTTCCACTTTGCGCAGGCACCGCATCAAGAGGCATTCCTTCACCGGGTTCAAGGCCATTGCGCAAGAACAGCATGTTGCCAAAGTTTTTTCCACCAATACGTTTCCACGGCGAATAATGACGCAAGAGATACTCACTAATGGCCCAATGCCGCACGGAATTGGATACATCATCCCATGCGTTCAACGCGTTATCCCAGCCGTACGACACCACTTCGGGCTGTTGATTGCGCAGTGATGCAATGACTTCATTTTGCGCTACATCAGTTGACGCTTGCAATACATAGCTATACCGCGACAATGGCTTCTTGTTCAACAAGAAGTTGTACACCGTCGTCATGTTGCTGAAGTCGTAGATTTTTGCTTTGATACCAATATTTTGTGCGAGAAACATTCGCAACTGTCGATAGTTCTCTAAGAACTCGCCTTCTTGTGAATACCCCACTCGCGGAAACTCAGGCTTCTGAGCAGTCACAGGCTGCACTCGTGCTCCGGCGTTATGCACATGAGCATTGAAGACATCAGCAGTAGTCATGAAGGGAAACAACAAGGCCGCAGTGAGTACACCAAAGGCAACGGTATGCAACGAGGTTGTACGCTGCGTATGAGCAAAAGCCGCCTGCACGGAATCGCTGATAGTTCCCACCACTCGCGTCACAACATAAAACAGCAATGGCAGGCTCACAATGAGTGACTGCAAGAAGTGTGAGTCGGGCCGATTCAAGGTTTTCTGCATAAACAATAAGTTGCCAAGTGCCAAAGCAACAGCTACCCAGTCTTCGTTACGTAGTGCTCGATGCGAACGAATACGCCACACCACAAACCACACCACGCTCAAAATGGCAAGGGATACCGCAAAGAGAACAATCCATTCTGTTCCCCACGCGAATTCAGCCATGTTTGGCCACCTGTTCAATGGCACGCCTGTTTCGATGTACCACTGGAAGGGGAAGATCCGCCACCAGTTGATGTACCCCTTTAATGCGCCGAAATGCCACAGCACTGCCGATGCCACACCAATACTCACCGCTACACCACCTGCTGCATACACAGTGGATTGAAAGAGCGTGCGCAGTTCACTCAACGAATAGCGACGGCGCCTGAGTAACACCGCATCGCGCAAAAATATCGTGGCGCATGCAGCTGCTGCAAAGACCACCATCTCTGAGCCAGCGATGACCGAATAAGTAAGCGCAACGCCGAAGAACAGTGCCCTCACCCAAGTGGTTTTGCGGACAAAGAGCAACACGCCCAGAGTGACGAGAGCAATGGAAGCAAAGCGATACACGAACAACATGGAATCGCCAGCAAGAACTTTGGTAAACCCGCCCATCGCCGTGAAGGGAAACATCAATGTGAGAGCTAAGCCCACGAGTGCCATCCAGTAACGCGATGCCAAAGAAGCACACGCCACGTAGATGGCCACCACCAAAAGCGGTATGAACAATATTTCCGTACCTGCGCTGAACCCCCAGTACGACGTGCCAAAGAGCCCAAAGCTCACCCGCGGTACAACGGCAGCACCATAAAACCCAATGTTGAAAAAGAAGTCGCGCCACGGCACCCAGCCACTCTTCAGCAACCAACCACCATTAAGTGATTCGCCGTGGTGGAAAATATCGATGTAACCAATGGTGCTGGGTAAATGGCTAGTCCATACAAATAAAAACACTGGCACTACCACAAAGGCCAAGCGCTGGCGTTCCCGGCGCACAAAGTTGCCCTTGCCCCACACCACATCGCTCACCACCAGCGCGACTACTGCTACAAGTACCACAGGCAATGGCAACCATGAAAACTCACGGCGTTCACCTGTGGACGCCACCAACATTTCCGTTGTGCTCGATACCCACCATGCTCCAACAAGAACAAAAACTGTGCCAAACAAGTTCACCGCGCTTAACGTGCGCCGCGCGAACTTTGACACTCCATAAATCAGTGCCATATATACAGCGGCACCGGCACCCAGAATCCACCAGCCATTCACGCTTTGGCGTCCTGCCGCCACCGCGCACTCATAACCAAAAACTCCTGCCACTAACGCCACGCGCCAAAAATGCATTGCGCCAGCAACGGGCTCTTCTTCTTCAACCACACGTAGTGCAATGGTGTTGTCGGCTCCCACCATCTCGCGCATGCGTTCACTACGTACACACAACCGAGGAAGAACTAAATACGTTGCCAACACCACTGCAGGAAATAAAAACATCCATAACAAAAAGACTTGCCAATACCTATCGAGGGGAAAGTTGTACACCAATGCGTATCCCATGCGATTGGTCATCGGCAGTGGCTTCTCGGGCCAAATGTTGGTAAACACGGTGGTCACACCTGCACCAACTCCCACTGCTATCAACATACGTACCGTGCGTTGGCGCAAGGTATTGATGAATGAAGCTGCCGGCAGTGCAGGAAGTTTGGCCTGTTGCACAGTTGACCGTGCAAACCACTTGTCTTTCAGCTTCAGCGCTGGGCGCTCGACTACATACCACGACAAGGCGGTGACCACGCCCGACAACACCACACCAACAACAACACGCACACCTGAATTCCACGAAGCGCTATGCCGGAGCAACAGAACAAAAACGGGGAAGTGCCAGAGGTACAAGCCATAAGACACTTTGCCCACCGCACGCAGTGGCTTCACATCGAAGAGTCGTGCGCCACGCCATGTGCCTTCGGCAATGGCCAACACCATGCACCCCACACCTATTGCACCAAGCGTTAAGCCGCCTTTATATACATAGGCCTGCAAAGGGTTCGTGCGTGCAACCGTTGCCAACACGACCGCAAGGCCACCCCACGCCGCAATATGTAATGCTCGAGCTCGCACCACTTGCCATTGAAAGAGAAATGCCACCAAACATCCTATGAGCAATGCATCAATCCGCGTATCGGTGCGCACAAATACATATGCCCAGCCCACACCGCTATTCCATACCTGTATGCGGTACCACACCACCCACAACACGCCAAGTGCCAATGCAGCCACGCGCACTGATTGGCGTTTCCAGAGTGCAACCATGGCTAACAGCACCACTGGCCACACAATGTAAAACTGCTCTTCAATCGAGAGTGACCACAGGTGTCCAAACTCGGCAGCAAGTTGCGTTTCATCCCACACGCTGTGCCAGTTTTGGTAATAGAAAAGTGATGAACGCACTGTTGGCCACAAACTCGACCATGTTGAACCATCGAGTACCAACACAATGCTCACCACGCCAAGCATCACTACTAATGCCGGCATTAAACGCAGTGCACGGCGCCCATAAAAAGATCGCATGCGCACCGCACCACTCGACTCACGTTCATCGAGCAATAACGACGTAATGAGAAAACCACTCAATACAAAAAAGATGTCGACGCCGAAATAACCACCGCGCAAGAAATCGTCAAGCCACTGCGGCCCAAAACCACCTGGCACTAATTCAAAGGAATGGCGCATGAGCACCAACAGCACTGCAATACCGCGCAAACCGTCGAGTGCCCCATTATGCGTTAAGCGACGAGCCACATTTCCCCCAGTAATTTGCAATCAGTGAACTATGCAAGGCTCGCCCTGCTAGTACACCCACACCCGTGCATCGAACTCAAGAACGCCTATTTCCCACAACATGTCCATTGCCGGAACACTCACCCGAATGCACCCGTGCGACGCGGGGTAAGCAGGTATGACTGCACTGCCATGAAACGCAATGCCACCGTCGAAATAAATGGGGCGGTAAATGGGGCCCATGTCGCCATCCCACCAGCCATCGCTACGGCGGCGTTGCACACGAAACTTTCCTTCGCGTGTTAAAGCAACACCTTTCAGCATTTCTCCGGGTGAATTCGCATCGGGCTCTTCGTATGGCTTGTCGTTTCCAGTGGAAACGTTGAGTGCCATCACGGTGATGCCTTCACGCATCACAAAAGCCAACTGCTTCTTCTTGTCGACCTGAACAACATCACCCCGGCTTGCTTGGCCAGCAGCAGGAAACTGTGCCATTGCCAATGCTGCAGCGGTTTTCGCATCAACACGCCCTGTAGCCGAAATGCCCACGTACTTTTGATACGCCATCACTGCTTGCTTTGTAGTGAGGTCGAACTTGCCATCGATGTTTTGCACCCAAAACCCAAGGTCGGAGAGGCGCAGTTGAATCACCGCTGTATCGTTGCCATCTTTTTGGCCCACCGCCACCAGCGCAAAGGGGTACGGGACCAATTCCCGAGGAGCAGACACCACCACACCGGCTCGTTTGGCTCCATGGGCTACACCTGAAACACCCGCCACGCTCAGCACCGCGCAGGCCACCATGCCCATCGCGCTTCCGGCGCCCACAATATGACGAATGCGTTTCATAAGGTGTATTTACCCTAGTTGCATCCCACCCATGTCAATGGGCAACTCACACCAAATGGTGAGGCTGTACTTCACCCCGCCCGTAATGGGCGCACTCGCATGGGGGTGGGTCACCAAACTTGGCCACGCCACCACTTCCCCCACCGCAAGACCGGCGTTCGTGACACCTTGGCGGGGAAACTCGAGCTCGGCACCCGTGTAGTTGTTGTTCAACTTCACGCTCATCGACACCTGCGCCACATCGTGGTGAATGCGCAAGCTTTCTTGCCCACCCAACTCGTACTTAATAATGAAAGCGTCGTTGATGCCGTGGTAGTCGATATACCCCCACGCTTCTTTCAACTGCGGCCAGATGTATGCACCTACATGGTTTTGCATTGCCGCAAACACCACCGGGCTCAACTGCGCAATCGACACCTCATGGCCAGGCACTGGG
>JAURNB010000192.1 GCA_030830415.1 Acidimicrobiales bacterium
ACTTTCAATGGCGTCTTCAAGTGCGCTTGCCGTCACGGCATCGCCTTGAGCCCCTAGTCGCCAGCCTGTTGCAGCGAAGCGGTCGCCGCGCTCTGTGACCACGAATAACTGCGGATGATTGAGGGCAATTTCTACTGCTGCACCCCACGATGTTGCACACACGCTGTTGGCAAGCAAGCGGTCGAGCAATGCATTGACCGAGGCTTCGTATTGCCCACCATTGGCACGTACAAATTGACGCACCAACAGTGCGCCATCTGGCTGTTGCGCAGGCGAAACGGTATTCGAGCCACCCAAAGCAAGTACTGCACCTTGCAAACTCTTCACATCGAGCTGGCTCAGCGCATTACGCGCAGCATCGACATCAGACATCACAATGCCGGCTATAGCGTCGCCGAGTGCAGCATTTACTGCTTCTTCACGACCAGCATCGATAGTGACGAGGTCGACTAAGGCACCAACTACACCAGAAACATCTTTCAGGTGCTGCAGGCCTGCACGACTGCGTGCAGCTTCAAGAGCTTCACGCAAAACTTCTACACGAGCACTCCAGTGGGCACGTTGCGCACTAGCAATAGAGGCAACTTGCGTAATGGAATCGAATGCGACTTCTGCAGCAGAACGGCGTTCCGACGCTCCGCCCACCTGGTTTTCTAAGAGCTCTGCAGCAGCCTCGGCATTTTCGTATTCGTTGCCTAAACGCTCAACATCGTTCAACAAGCGCTCGGCGCGATCTTCAAGTTGTGCAATACGAGTGCTCACCCGCTGCAATTCAGCACGGTCGCGTTCGTCGTTATTGTGCAAAGTGCGCAATTCGCCGCGTACTTCTGCTGCAGCACTTGCGGCTACGGGCACAGGCAATTCAGGAAGCGCGTCTTCCCCATCGGCTTCGCGTCGTGCTTCAAAGTAAGCAATTTGCAATGCAAGATCATCTGCTTCTGGCGACAGATCTGCGAGAGCTGAATCGATTTCTTCAAGTTCACTACGCAATGCAGAGGCATCGGTTTCGAGTGAAGCCATCACATCGGAATCCATGAACTGACTGCGATCACGTTCCATTGAACGACGGCGTTCTGCCAACAGTGCAGAAAGACCACGAGAACGCTCGCGCAATTGCTCAACGCGTACTAGTTGGTCACTTACGCCCGTATCGCCAAGAGCTGCAAGTTCTGCCTCGCTTGCGGCTACCAGAACATCGAGTTCCGCCATACGAGTGCGAATTGCTTGTTCTTTTTCTACCGAAGCGTTCTTTTCACCAGCAATATTTGCAAGCTTCTCTTTTGCCGCCAAAATTTCTTGGCCAGCAATGTAAAGCTGCAGAATACTGAGTTCAGCAACCAATGCTCCGTGTCGACGTGCAGCATCGGCTTGGCGCTCTAATGGGCGCAACTGACGACGCACTTCACGAATGAGGTCTTGCACGCGCAAAAGGTTTGCTTCAGTGCCGTCGAGGCGACGTTCAGCTTTCTCTTTACGCTTGCGATATTTCAATACGCCAGCGGCTTCTTCAATAATTGCTCGACGATCTTCAGGGCGCGCGTTCAGTACCGCATCGATTTGACCCTGGCTAATAATGACGTGCTGCTGGCGGCCGACGCCCGCATCTGACAAGAGCTCTTGCACATCGAGCAATCGACATTCCACACCGTTAATGGTGTACTCACTTTCACCACTGCGAAACAGAGTTCGGCCCACCGTAATTTCGGTGAACTCCATGGGCAAGAGGCCTGCAGAGTTGTCGAGGGTAAGAAGAACTTCAGCGCGGCCCAGAGCCGGACGCTTTGCTGTACCTGCGAAAATGACGTCGTCCATTTTTTGGCTTCGTACAGAAGACGGGGCCTGTGCACCAAGCACCCATGCAATGGCATCGACCACGTTGGATTTACCAGAGCCGTTTGGCCCGACAACAACGGTGACGCCAGGTTCAAGTTCCATTGCCGTTGTGTCGGCAAAAGACTTAAAGCCTTTCATGGTGAGAGTTTTCAAAAACACAGCGAATTGACAGTATCCGAAATGACCCCCTGATCTATATTCCGATAGCTGAAGCGGCCTTATTTCTGGCAAACAGGGCAAAAGTGCGTTGATCTGCCCGCACCCATCACTCTTTTGATGATTCCGCGCCCACAAGTGCGGCACCTCTCGCCTTGCCGGGCATAGACCCGATGCTCGGTTTGGAAGATTCCTTCCTTGCCAAGGGCGTCGACGTATTGAGTGTCGGCCAAGGTAGACCCACCTGCCGCTACTGCCTCTGCGAGTACTTCACCAATATGACCATGCAGTTCTCGCAAGTGCTTTGTCGACAGCGTGGCGCTGAGGTGGTTCCAGCGCAGTCGTGCACGATGCAAAATTTCATCGGCGTAAATATTGCCAATTCCGGCCACCACCGACTGGTCGAGCAACAACGCCTTCACCCCGCGATTTCCCTTTGTGAACCGGTCGCGAAAAGCCTCAAAAGTGAAGTTGCCCGTGAGCGGGTCGAGCCCTAGCCGCGCCACCTCGGGCACGAGCGACTCGGTACCTGCTTCAGCGTTGTCGTCGTCGGGGTTGTACACCACTACTTCCCCGAATGTTCGGGGGTCAACAAAGCGCAACTCACGCACCGCTTCATTCTTTTTCTCGAGCGTCAGCACAACATGTGTGTGCTTTTCTCGTACATCGCCAGGCGCAGCAAGAAGCAAGCGGCCACTCATACGTAAGTGCACCATCATCACGTTGCCCGATGACAAGTCGAACAACAAATACTTTCCGTGACGTCGAGCAGCAACGATGGTTTCGTGATGCAAACCCGCAATGAGTGCTTGTTTGCTACTGCGTCGAACTGTACGCTCGCGACCTACTTCAACCTGCACTATGCGAGCACCCACCACCGCAGTTTCCACGCTCCGGCGCACCGTTTCCACTTCGGGAAGTTCAGGCATCGAGAAGATCACATGCGGCTTGTGCCGCAACTTGCTCTGCTGCTTTTTTGGAACGCCCCACTCCGAACGTTTCCAACTTGCCTACCCGCACAGAGGCCGTAAAGGTTTTGTCGTGGTCGGGGCCAATACTTTCCACCGAATATTCAGGCGGGTTCAGACCCAAGCGAGCCACCTGTTCTTGCAACACTGTTTTGAAATCGAGGCGGTCGATATTGGGAAGCGCCTCTTGCATTGCTGGGAGCAACACCGCCTCTACCGAACGAAATGCAGCCTCTGCTCCACCATCCAAGTAGATAGCACCAATGACTGCCTCGAAGGCGTCGGAAAGCAACGAAGTTTTATCGCGCCCACCTGCGGCATCTTCACCTTTTCCCAGCAACAAAGCATCGCCCAGGTGAATGCCGCGAGCAATGCGTGCAAGAGCTGTAGCACTCACCACGCTCTTGCGTAGATCGGTTAAGCGTCCTTCAGGGAGTTCTGAAAATTGTCGATACGCAATATCGGCAACGACCCAACCCAAAACCGCATCGCCAAGAAACTCCAAACGTTCATTGGAACGCTCGGCATCATTTTCCGACTGCCACGAACGATGCAGGAATGCGTCTTGCAGTAATTGTGGATCACGAAACTCGTATTGAAATGCCGCACACACAGCACGTAACGAGTCTGGAGAAGAAACACCGAGCGAAGCAGAGTCGCCCACGCGAATTATGCGCCCTTCGAGATACGCCCGAACACATAGTCGACGGCGTCGCGAACAGTTTTCAGGTCTTGGAGATCTTCATCGTCAATACGGAAGTTAGGAACGATGGTGGAAAGTTCTTCTTCCAAGGCTTCAACGAGTTCAATGAGGGCCAACGAGTCGGCATCGAGGTCGTCGGAAAATGACTGACCTTCTGAAATTGCGCTTGCCTCAATTTCAAGAATCTCTGAGAGTTGGTCGCGGATGATGGTAAATACTCCGGCACGATCGATTGATGACATGGAATGACTCCTTTTACTGATCTGATGACTGTAGACCAATGGCCTGACGAATCTCGTTGACTATGTTGCAGTCGACCATTTCTTTGGCCACTTTGATGCCATTCAACATGGCTCGTGCACCAGAAGACCCGTGAGAAATGATGCAGACGCCATCGACACCCAGCAATATGGCGCCACCTGTGGTGTCGGGATCGAGGGTTTCATAAAGAGGAAGAAGTGCTGGCAAAAGCGCATTGGCATGTTCCTGATATTCAGGGGTGGAGCCAAAGGCACCAAACAGCGCCTTAATAACTGTCTTCAAACTTCCTTCAAGGGTTTTCAACACCACGTTGCCTGTAAAACCATCGGTCACCACGACGTCGACATCGTCGGTCATGATGTCGCGGCCTTCAACGTTTCCAATGAAGTGAAAGCCAGATGCGCCTGACAAGAGTTCAAAAGCTTCTTTGCGCAACGAGTCGCCCTTGCCTGGTTCTTCACCAATTGACAACAGGCCAACACGTGGAGTTTCTACGCCATAACGATTCTTTGAATAGATGCTGCCCATGAGCGCAAACTGCGTGAGCCATTCGGCTTGCACATCGGCATTAGCACCTGCGTCGAGCAGAACTGTTGGGCGACCACCAGGTACAGGAATAGGTGTGGCAATAGCCGGACGATTGACGCCCTTAATGCGCCCCATTCGCAAGAGCGCAGAAGCCATGGTTGCTCCGGTGTTTCCAGCAGAGATCATGGCACTTGCTGCTCCGTCGCGCACTGCTTCAGCGCTGCGCACCAATGTGGAGTCTTTTTTGCGACGCACGCCACCGGCGGCATCTTCATCCATCGCAATGATTTCATTAGCAATGATGTGGGGAATACCAGAAATGTCTAGTGCTGTGAGTGACGCAAGATTCTCGGGGCCAACAAGAACACAAGGGATGCCAGCGGCAATAGCTTCTAAAACACCCTGAATGATTTCGTCGGGGGCACGGTCGCCACCCATCGCGTCAACCGCGACTGGCAACACGGGACTAAGCGACTTCTACCGCGGTGCGACCTTTGTACCAGCCGCAACCACCACACACGATGTGTGGCTTTTTTGCCACACCACAACGTGGGCACACGCTGCGTGAAGGCACCGTCATTTTCATGTTCGCCGACCGACGGCTACGGCTCTTCATTTTGGAAGTTTTCTTTTTAGGAACAGCCACAATTTTCTCCGTCGAACTTGGCGCCACCTGGATGTGCGCTCAACTAGCCGTTTGATGATATCGGCGCACTCCCCCTCATCGGCAACCCCGAATGGCGATAATTACTCAGGAAACTGGCTACCGAGATCCCGCAAGGCATCCCACCTGGGGTCAACCGGGGTCTCAGAACAGCCACACGAGGCTCCTTCAGGAGTCGACTTGTCGGCTCCACACACGGGGCACAAGCCTGGGCAGTCGGGGCGACACACAGGGGTATCGGGCACTGCCAAGAGCACATGTTCACGCACCATGGGGGCCAAATTGAGCTGATCGCTTTCCAGACGGTAGGCGTCGGGGTCGGTGATCTCGCGTTGGTAGATCTCTGCGACCTCGCCCACGGCAACCCCAGAAATATCTTTCAGGCACCGACAGCATTGGTCGTGCCACTGCGCATTCACATTGCCTGAGACCACAATGCCGTTGTTACTGCACTCCAAATGGAGATGTATGCCAACAAGTTGCGGCAAGAGTCTGGGGTCATCGAATTCAAAATGTTTCGACTCGACGTCGATTTCCACGTCTTTCCAGTTGCCGGGACGCCGCAAGAGTTCTGCGGCATTCACTAACAACCCCGTGAGAGGAGAAGGGTGGCGTGCGCTTGACGACATGAACCCTCTAGAAACGGTCTTGGTCGAAGAACACCTGCATCTCGCCGGTTGGCTCTTTGACTTGTTCTTCTTCTTGACCAATTGCCAAACGCTGACGACCACTCGCCACTGTTTTCATGAGGCGGTCGAGCAAAATTTCAAAACTCCCCAGGCGCTGATCGAGGAAATCTTCAGTTTCCATACGAATGCGACGTGCGTCGGTTTCGGCTGCTTCCAAAATACTGCGTGCCCGCGACTCTGCTGCGCGCACCACTTCAGTGCGCTGCACCATGCGCTCTGCTTGCACACGAGCAGCATCGAGAATTTCGTCGCCTTCACGCTTGGTTTTATTGAGAAACTCTTGTCGTTCTTTCAGCATCCACCGCGCTTGACGCAGTTCTTCAGGCAAAAGCGCTTGGGCTTCTTGCAAATAACCAATGATCTGGTCGCGGTCAATACGTGGCGTGCTGGAGAGCGGCATGTTTGGCGCGTTCACAATGATGTCGATGACATCGTTCAGCAAAAGTTCTGCGTCACCCATTTGCGGTGCGATAGGACGGGCATTTTCGTAACTCTCGTCGTAACTCATGAAAACAACTCCTTTAAAGCGTGTGCAACATTGGCCGGCACCATCGAAGATGGATCGCCACCGTACTGCGCAATTTCGCGGATGAACCTGCTGCTCACCGACGTATAAGCGGGGCTGCACGGCAAATACACGGTGGGTATTCCTGCAACAGCAAAGTTGGTATGAGCCATTTGCTGCTCAATTTCAAAATCTCCTGAGTTGCGCAAGCCCTTCACCATGAAATCTGCTTGCACTACCCGCGCTGCATCGACTGCCAAACCAGGGAAGGCATGGATCTCGACGTTTTTCACTTGTGCCGATTGCAATGCGACCTGAATAAGAGCAATACGCTCGTCGACGCTGAAGACCCCGCCATGTTTTTCCGGGTTGTGCAAAATTGCCACGACAACTTTTCCGAAAAGACGAGACGCCTGTTCGATGATGTCGAGGTGCCCTAAATGGATGGGGTCAAAACTCCCGGGGTATAAAACAGTTGCCATATCGCTTCCTACGGTAGTTCACTGCGCACGAAAAAACCGACGGATGTGCGTCCATACACACGAGTTCGGGTCATTTCCCAGCCATTTGGCGCTGTTTCATGAATAGCGCATCGGCTTTCTGTCTCTGCCACCACCACCACATCGCTTGGGGCTGAACTCAGCACTACATCAAAGAGGCGGCCCCAATGTTCGTATTGATAAGGCGGGTCGGCGAGCACCAAGTGAGTTGAGCCGAGGAGTTCCCCCAAGCGCTGCTGTGAACTCTGTGCTGAAATGTCGAGCACCACAACAGTTGATTTACCCTCAAGACCAAGTGCCGCAAGGTTGCCCCGCAACACACCAAGTGCCGAGCGATTGTTTTCTACAAACACACAATGAGCAGCACCCCGCGACAATGCTTCGATGCCTAGTGCCCCCGACCCTGCGAAGAGGTCGATCACACGCTCGTCGCGCACTGCGTTCATACTGTTCAACGCATTGAACACCGCTTCGCGCACTTTGTCGGTGGTGGGCCTTGTGGCCTCGCCTTCTGGGCCTTCGATACGGCGCCCACGAAGATCACCTGCAACAACTCGCATACCAGTAAGACTACGTGCATGACTTCACCTTCGCCTTCCATCATCTGCGTTGACTGTGGAGGCCCAGCCCACCTCATTACCCCACCTCGCGAAGATAATGAGTGGCTTGTGGGTGACGTCGTTGCTTATAGATGTCGCGATTGCCTCGACCGGTGGGATCTTGTTCTCACTGCTGAAGACTTAGGCATTGAAGAAGACCAGGCCGATCAACCCGACGTTTAACTGCGGGCGAGGAATTCTTCTTCCGAGGCTGTGAGCAAAATACGCAACTCATCGGCTAACTCACTGTGCTGTTCCAACGTGGGGTCTTGCGTGATGATGGCAATTGCCGTTGCGCGAGCTTGTTCAATGAGTTCTCTGTCGCTGCGCAGCGAGGCAAGACGCAAATCGCTGGTTCCGCGTTGACGCGAGTCCATGAGTGTGCCCTCACCACGCAGTTCTAGGTCGATTTCTGCAAGCAAAAATCCATCGGTTGTTTGCACTAAAGCCTCTACTCGCGGCCCTGGTTCGTGCACTAACTCGCCCGATTCTGGTGGTTGTGTTACCAGCCAGCATTGCGATGCAATTTTTCCACGGCCAACCCGACCCCGCAGCTGATGCAGTTGAGCAATACCAAAGCGATCAGCATCGAGCACCACCATCATGGTGGCATTAGGAACATCAACCCCAACTTCAATGACCGTGGTAGCCACCAGCGCATCGGTTTCGCCACGGCGGAAGGTTTCCATTGCGGTTTCTTTTTCTTGTGAAGACATCCGGCCGTGCAACAAACCAAGCCGGAGACCCTTGAGCTCTCCAAAACCTAGTTTTTGAAAAGTGTCTTCAGCAGCTGCAGCTTCAATTTTTTCGCTCTCGTCAATGAGCGGACACACCACAAAAGCTTGTTGACCTAGCTTCACACCTTCGCGCACTTGCGCCCAGAGCTCTGCCTCGCTTTGCTCTCCACTCGCCCACATGGTTTCAATGGGTGTGCGCCCAGGTGGCAACTCGTCGAGCACACTCACATCTAAGTCGCCATACACCGTCATTGCAGCGGTCCGCGGAATTGGCGTAGCGGTCATTACTAAAACGTCGGGAACAATGGGGAGTCCCTGCGGGTTCAACATTGACTTATCTCTCAGCGCTGCACGCTGTTCCACACCAAAGCGGTGCTGCTCGTCGATTACCACGACCCCGAGCTTGTTGAATTTCACTGCATCTTGAATGAGTGCATGTGTTCCAATAATGATGTCGACAGTTCCTTCTTCAAGACCCTGCAAAACATCACGACGCTGTTCACCAGTAATGCGGTTCGTGAGCATTTCCACGCGCAGCGGGCGGCTACCGAAGAGATTTTCTGCGTCGGTCACCACGAGACCTTCTAATAACTTACACACGCCGCTTGCATGTTGTTCGGTGAGTACTTCTGTCGGAGCCATGAGCGCTCCCTGATATCCGCCTTCGACTGCTTGCAACAGTGCGGCAACCGCAACAACTGTTTTTCCGCTACCCACGTCACCTTGCAACAACCGGTGCATGGGGTGGCCGGCAACAAGGTCTTGAGATATCTCTGTTATTGCACGTTGTTGCGCCGAGGTTAAAGGGAAAGGCAATGCACCGATGAACTGCTCGACCATCTTCTGTGAGGTGGAGTGACTAATGCCTAGTGCTTCTCGTTCAAGTTGGTGTTTTCGCCCCACCAGCACCAACTGCACTCTTAACAGTTCATCAAATGCCAAGCGTCGACGTGCCGCCTCTTTGGTCTCCATCGTGTCGGGCATATGAATGTTGCGCAGTGCTTCATGACGTGGCAGTAAACCCAATTCAGCAATCACACTTTCGGGCAGTGGGTCGAGAATGCCACGTGCTTCACATCGTGAAAGTGCATTTTCTACCCAGCCCGCAAACTCCCAGGTTTTGATTCCATGTTCTTCGCTCTGCGGGTAAATGGGAACAATACGGCCCGTTCGATCGCCAATGAGATCGACCACAGGGTTTGTCATCTGCAACGAACCTCGGTATTCATCGGCTTTACCAAAAACGGAAATGGTGAGCCCTTCGCGCAACTGCTTCTCACGATATGGCTGGTTAAAAAAAGTGAGCGTTAATCTGCTCGACCCATCGCCCACTACGGCCGTGACGAGCGAACGACGGTTCTTTGTCATGCGCTTATTCACACTGCGCACCTCAACAAGAACCATTGCCTCCACGCCTGGCTGCAAATCTTTTAATCGACATTCGTGAGTACGGTCGACCCAGCGCCGCGGATACGCCATGAGCAAATCGAGAATGCTGTTGATGCCACGCTTATGCAGATCGGCGGTTCGCTTTTCTCCGACACCGCGTAATTCTTCAACCTTGCGAAGGTGCAGATCTCGAAAAGTAATGGGCCCGGTTGCTATTTGAGCATCAGCGCTTGTTGCCACAATGTTTATTCAACACCAAACAAGTAGGGGTACAGAGGTTGTCCACCACGATGCACTTCTACTTCTACAGTCCCGAAGTTCTCGCCAATCCAAGCCCGCAACTCTTCGGTCATTGCTGCCGTAGCGTCGGCGCCTTCTAACACGGTGACAATTTCTCGATCGGGCGTGATGAGGTTTTCCAAAAGTTGAGTAGCTGCTGCGCGCCAGGTGCCACCAATAGAGACGATGCCATCGCCACGCACAATGCCAATCCAATCGCCAGCGGTAATGGCACCCGCATCGCTGTCGGTATCGCGCACTGCTTGTGTAATTTCACCTGTGGCCACGCTGTTGGCTGCTGCAGTCATTTCACGAGCATTGTGCTCGGCTGAAGACTCTGGGTCGTAGACCACGAGGCAAGCAAGTGCTTCGGGCATTGAACACGTAGGAACAACACGAATATCTTTTGTTGTGAGTTCAGCAACCTGCAGTGCCACAGGAATAATGTTTTTATTGTTTGGCAAGAGCACAACTTGTTGCGCATTCATGCGTTCAACAGCATCAAGCAACTCTGCTGTTGATGGGTTGAGTGTTTGACCACCCGAAATCACACCGTGTACACCGAGTTGACCAAAGAGTTCGGCAATTCCTTCACCGCTGGCAACCGCCACCACTGCACAGGTGACTGGAGGCAATGAAGTTGAGGTATGAGCAATGGCATGCACTCCGGTTCCTCGCACATGTTCATCGCGTTTCGCATGCTCTTCAGCAACTTCTTCGAACAGATCGGTGACACGAATGGCACGTGGCCTTCCACCGAGCGCGAGAGGTGCTTCAATAGCTGCCCCAATATCGTTCGTGTGCACGTGACAGTTATAAAGACCGTCTCCGCCCACGACCACAATGGAGTCGCCAATTTCGCCCCATGCGTTTTTGAAATCTTTCGCGAATGCATCGTCGAGGTCGAGCAAGAACATCACCTCGTAGCGCAATTCACTCACATCGACTTCGCCACTTTTCACCTCATGGGTAATGGCATCTAAATCGGGGCCAGCATCTTCACTGGGCTCTGGAAGTGCTTCACCGTCAATGATGTGCATCGCGGAGTCGAGGAGCAACAAGAAACCTGCGCCTCCGGCATCGACAACGCCCGCTTGTTTTAACACAGGCAGTTGCTCGGGAGTATTTGCAAGCGCAGCACGACCAGCGACACGCGCACTATGCAAGACCGCACGTAACGACCCACCACCGTCTGCAGCGATGACTGCGGCATCGGCAGACTCACGCACAACAGTGAGGATGGTTCCTTCAATAGGTTTCAACACCGCGTCGTACGCAGCAACTGAAGCAGCCTTCAAGGCTTCGGCAAGTTTTGCACCACTTACTTCTGTGACGGTAGAGAAAGTGCCGGCGATGCCGCGCAAAATTTGCGACAAGATCACGCCACTATTTCCTCGCGCTCCCATGAGCGAGCCATGGCTCACGGCTTGGCAGGTGGAAGCAAAGGTGTCGGTGGCCCCATCGAGTTCAGCCACCACGGCATCGAGCGTGCGCGACATGTTGGTTCCGGTGTCGCCATCGGGAACGGGGTACACATTGAGACGGTTAATGCCGGCGGCATGGGCCTTCATCGTGTCGCGGAAGGTGACGACGGTCTGGCGGAAGTGGTCGGCGGACAGCCGATCGAGTGTGGGCACGTCGCTAAGAGTAACGATTTTGTACTCGGTGTGCCTATTTAGCGCAGTTTCCTAGTTGGGGTCTAGGAAATCTTGCTGTTAGAGTCATGCCCTATGTCGTCAAGGTGTGAAGTTTGCGGAAAAGGTCCATCGTGGGGCATGTCAGTGTCGCACTCCCACGTGCGTACCAAGCGTCGTTGGAATCCAAATATCCAGCGCATCCGTGCCGTTATCTCAGGCACCACCCGTCGCATCAACGTTTGCACCGGCTGCATCAAGTCGGGCAAGGTCGTTAAGGCCGGTCAATAGACCAATGCAAGGGATCGTCAAAGCGTACGACCCAGGCTCCGGCGACGGGGTCATCATGTGCGATACCGACCTCGCCGACTACAACCTCGCGCCCAATGCGCTTGAGGGCTCTCTCTTTCGGATGTTGCGTCAAGGACAACGAGTGGTATTCACCCTCGACGAGAACGGACGTGCCACACGTCTCAGCCTTGGCTCAGAATCTGACATGGCAACTCCTGGGTCGTAACATTTCTCTTTGACGTCATTAGTACGTAAGAATATGTCATCCCCCAATTCACTCGATGCCGGCGCGCCGACATTGGCTTCACACAGGAGTGCCCACTATGAGCGCCACCACAAATAACGCAAAGTTGAAATCATGGGTAGATGAATGGGCTGCAATTTTGCAACCCAAAGACATCTACTGGTGCGATGGAACCGCAGATGAGTACAACCAACTTTGTCAGACACTCGTCGATGCAGGTACCTTCACCAAACTCGATGAAGCAAAGCGTCCGAACAGTTACTACGCACACTCCGACCCGGGCGACGTTGCACGCGTAGAAGATCGCACCTTTATTTGTTCAGCTAATGAATCTGATGCTGGCCCCAACAACAACTGGCGTCAGCCAGAAGTGATGCGCGGCGAAATGAAGTCGCTGTACACCGGTGCTATGAAGGGTCGCACCATGTACGTGGTTCCCTTCTCAATGGGTCCACTTGGCTCGCCCATTGCGCACATTGGTGTTCAACTCACCGACTCTGCCTATGTAGCAGTGAGCATGCGCATTATGACCCGCATGGGTCAAGGTGCTCTCGACGTATTGGGCAACAGCCAGTGGGTTCCTTGCGTGCACTCAGTAGGTGCGCCACTTGCTCCTGGTCAGGCCGATTCTTCGTGGCCATGCAACCCCGACAACAAGTACATCGTTCACTTCCCCGAGACTCGTGAAATTTGGAGCTTCGGTTCTGGCTACGGCGGCAATGCGCTGCTCGGCAAGAAGTGCTTTGCACTGCGCATTGCTTCAGTAATGGCTCGCGACGATGGTTGGCTCGCAGAGCACATGCTCATTTTGAAACTCACCAACCCACAGGGCGTTGCAAAATACATTGCAGCGGCATTCCCTTCGGCTTGCGGCAAAACCAACCTCGCCATGCTTGTTCCCACCATTCCAGGCTGGAAAGCTGAAACCATTGGTGACGACATCTGCTGGATGAAGTTTGGTGAAGATGGTCGCTTGTACGCCATCAACCCAGAAGCTGGCTTCTTTGGTGTTGCGCCAGGAACTGGCTACGACACCAACGCCAATGCAATGGAAACATTGTGGGGCAACTCACTCTTCACCAACACTGCACTCACTCCAGACGGCGACGTGTGGTGGGAAGGCATGAGCGACGACGCTCCAGCACGTGCTACCGACTGGAAGGGCAATGCATGGACCCCAGAAACAGAAACTCCTGCAGCCCACCCCAACGCACGCTTCACCGCGCCAGCTGAACAGTGCCCATCAATTGCCTCCGAATGGCAAGATCCGAAGGGCGTGCCCATCTCGGCAATTCTCTTTGGTGGCCGTCGTCGCACCACAGTTCCGCTCGTTACTCAGGCATTCAACTGGGAGCACGGCGTGTTCCTCGGCTCCATCATGGCCTCAGAGACCACTGCTGCGCAGGCAGGAGCCGTGGGTAACTTGCGCTTCGACCCAATGGCAATGCTCCCCTTTTGTGGCTACAACATGGCCGACTACTTTGGCCACTGGTTGAAGGTGGGAAGCGCCGCAAAGCCAGAGAACCTGCCACAAATTTTCTTTGTGAACTGGTTCCGCCGCGATACCGATGGCCGCTTCTTGTGGCCGGGATACGGCGAAAACAGCCGTGTTCTGAAATGGGTCTTTGAGCGCCTCGATGGAACTGCAGGAGCCGTGGAAACCCCTATTGGCAACTTGCCAGTGGTGAGCGACCTTGACACTTCAGGCTTGAAAGTAGATTCTGCCGACATGAACACATTGTTGTCGGTCGATACTGCGGGCTGGCTCGAAGCTGTTCCACAAATTCGTGAGCACTACGCCACCTTTGGTGCGAAGTTGCCCAAGCAATTATCGGCTGCTCTCGACTCACTCGAAAAGGCACTCGCTTAACACTAAAGAGTTCAAGGTTTTAAGGGTTCTCGGCGCCGTATGTCCCGATTTACGGGACATACGGCGCCGAGAACCCTCTTTTTTTAGCCAACAAGCATGGCGCGGATGCCGAGTCCCATGAGGAACAAGCTTCCACCGCCGTAGAGCAAATACAACTTGCCTTTGAGTTGATTGCGATATGAGTAGATGATGGCAATAGCCATAATGGCAACAAAACCGTAGAACGCATGGAATTGCGGAAATTCAAGTTTGTAATGGTTGACCAACGCAACGCCCATGGCCACCTGAATGAAAACCGCAACTTCGACGAATGCGATGTACCACCACAAAGCACGAGTGCGTAAGTTTTCAATGCGATGTGCACCTAAAGACCAAACGCCCGCAAGACCGTTACCGATAATGACAACCCACGTCCAGTTGGCGTGAAGATCTTTCAGGAGCAATCCGAGCACCCTTGGAATCTATCTGATTTCCTCAGCGAATGAGGGTGTCGGCTTCGCGGCCCATCTCTTCAATGGTGAATTTTCCATCGTGAACAACCACTGTTGTTACTGAGCAGTTGTCGAGGCTCTTCACTACGAGCCGATCGTCAGACAATGCCTCGCCAATGACCACATTGATTGCAATGAAGTGACTAAAGATCACTGCATCGTGTGACATTGCAGAAAGAGAGCCGAGCAGGTTGCGGCGATATTGCGTATAAACATCGCCATCGCTCATTCCCAGCTGTGTCCACGTGCCAGCCATTGCACCGCGCAACCACTCGACACGCTCTTCAAGAGCAACACCCACCGGCGAAGGAATTTCTGCAACTCGTGGCTCGATAACTGGCGTGGTCTTCCATAATGCACTCAACGGCCCCGAAGTTTCTTGGCACCTGCGCAATGGGCTCGAATACAGCGGCAATGGGCCAAGACCCACTAAGAGTTGCGCAACTTCTACTGCCTGCTGCTGACCCAGTTCATCGAGAACAGGGTCACGGTCGACATTCCATCCCGCGGCTGCTCGGCCATGACGCACAAGATGCAAGCGCACACTCATGAAAAAATCCATTCCTGTTTTGGTTCAACGGGTGCACCACGCTTTAAGAACCACTCGGTGCCAAACGCAAGAGCAAAAACTTCTGGCGGCATTTTCGATACAAAACTGCTGTCGGTGATTTGGCTTGCATGCTTGAAGAGCGACTCACGCTTTTGTTCGAGGTAACCACTGACGTCAATACGATGTGTTAATTCATTTTCCGGCATGCCCATGGGGTTGCCATCATCGGCAGGGCCATCGACATCGAAATCGTCACCTTCGGCTATTTCACCAGAGCCTCGTGCCATTTCTTGCATCCGACGAAACGAGTCGCGATTCATTGTTGCTTCGTATACTTCGCTCACGCCTGCAATTTCTGCTGCGCGATACCCCACTTTGTGTACTGAAATATGATCGGGGTGGCCGTAGTTGCCATGCCAGTCGTAAGTGGTGAGCACTGTTGCTCCGTACTTTTTCAAAATGGCGGCAAGTTTTTCGGCCGCTTCTTCCACTGGCGCATTCATGAATGCTCGCTGGTGGCTATTTTGAGGCCACCCGGTCATTCCACTGTCGTGGTATCCCAGCCATTCCAAATGCTGAATGCCAAGTACCGCGCACGACTCTTGCGTTTCACGGCGTCGCACTGCTGCAAGTGCTTCAGCGTCGGCAACGCCTGCAGGGCGCTCCCCATGTTCCCCGCCTGTAGCAACAACGAGAACAACTGTGTGCCCTTCACTTACTGCTCGGGCAAGTGTTCCACCAGAAGAAATACTTTCGTCGTCGGGGTGAGCGTGAAATGCAACAAGGACGCCCACGCCTCAGGCTTCCTTCACTGCACCGCTAGCAACGAGCGCGTCGATATCTGCAGCAGCGAAGCCACAGATTTCAAGCACTTCGCGCGTGTGCTGTCCAGCGTGCGCTGGCGTCAACGTGAGTTCACTTTGTGTACGAGAAAACCGCGGAGCAGGAGAAGGCTGCATGACGCCACCATGCTCAACAAATGTTTTGCGTTCAACGTTGTGCGGGTGCTGAGCGGCTTGGCTCATGGTGAGCACAGGAGCAAAACACACGTCGGTTGCTTCCATAATGTCGCACCACTCACGCTGTGTTTTCGCCACAAACACTTCCGCAAGGCGAGCCTTCAAATGAGGCCACTGTGACTTATCCATTTGCTTTGCAAACTCAGCATCACCCTCTAGACCAGTGAGACGCATGAGTTCTGCGTAGAACTGTGGCTCAATGGAACCAAGTGAAATGTATTCACCGTCTTTGCACTTGTACACGTCGTAAAAGTGTGCGCCAGTGTCGAGCAGGTTTGTTCCTGGCTCATTTTCATTGAACATTCCAACATTTTTCATTGCCCAGAACATGGTCATAAGCACCGCAGTGCCATCGACCATTGCGGTGTCCACTACTTGACCTTTGCCACTTTTTTGAGCTTCCAACAATGCAGCGACGACGCCGAGTGCGAGAAACATGCCACCGCCGCCAAAGTCGCCCACCATGTTGAGTGGAGGCGTAGGAGTTTCACCAGCACGCCCGAAGTGCTTCAAAGCACCAGCAAGTGAGATGTAGTTGATGTCGTGACCAGCAGCTGGGCCATACATACCGTTTTGACCCCAACCCGTCATACGGCCAAAGACCACTTTCGGATTGCGTGCCAAACATACATCGGGCCCGATTCCTAAACGCTCCATTACTCCTGGACGAAAACCTTCGATAATTGCGTCGGCCCCTTCAACAAGTGTCAACAATGTTTCCACTCCTGCAGGGTTCTTCAAGTCGATGGCAATGTTGCGACGACCGCGCAACAAAATATCGAAGTGAGGAGTTTCTGGCGCTGGTCCGCGTACCGACTGTGCACGCTCAACACGAATCACCTCGGCGCCAAGATCTGACAACAACATTGCAGCGAAAGGACCTGGCCCAATTCCTGCAATTTCAATGACCCGATAACCGCTCAGTGGACCAGCCATAATTCCATTCCTTCTTCTATGAGTTGTTGATGTAAGTGGTGTTAGACGCGAGCAGTTAACTCGAGAAATTCAGAGACATATCGTGGCCACAATGCCTCGGGAAGATCGTGACCCATGTCTTCGAGCATGACGAGCTTTGCACCAGGAATAATTGCCGCTGTGCGTTCTCCGCCATCGGGCGCGATGAGCGTGTCGTCGAGGCCGTGCAACACGAGTGTTGGCATGGTGAGTTTCGCTAAGCCTTCGGTGCGGCGCCCGCTGGCATAAATTGCCGCAAGTTGACGCGGCCCACCTTCGGGGTAAAAGCTGCGATCGAAATCGACTGCGGCTTGTGCACGCGTACGTTGAGCATCGCGATATTTCTTGGAATGCCATACCAACCATGATGCTGAGGAATCTAGGTATTCTTCTCGCGAAGTAGGCGGAGGTGTGAAAAATGATTCCATTGCCTCTGGCGTGGGTTGACCCACTTCTGGCTCTCCGGGTTGCGACATGACCGAGGTGAGCGACAACACGCGATGCGTATGTTCAATAGCAACCGTCTGAGCAATCATTCCACCCATCGATGCTCCCATGACATGAGCTTGCTCAATGCCAAGCCCGTCGAGCACTCCCATGGCATCGGCTGCCATGTGCGAGAGCGTGTAAGGAACTTCAGGAATGGGTTCTTCCATGAGCGCAGCTGTGATGACCGCAGTGGTGTCGACTACAACCCCATCGAGTTTGGTCGACAGCCCACAATCGCGGTTGTCGAAGCGGATGACATGAAAATTCTGTGCTGCAAAAAGTTTGCACAAATTTTCATGCCACGAGGTGAGCTGTGCCGAGAAACCCGAGATGAGAAGCAGAGCAGGGTCGGTTGGGCTACCAAAGGTCTCGTATTCAATGTTGATACCTGTTGGAAGTGAAAGTTGTGGCACTTGCCCACTCTACTAGCGGCGGTTTTCCGCGCGTAATGCGGGCGTCTCCCAACGAGCCTCATCGGGCGCAACCGTTGTTCCCGGCGCCACCAGGGCATCAATCCGGTCGAGAACTGCTGAGCTCAGCACCACCTCATCGGCACCCAGAACCGTGGTGAGATGCTCCATAATGCGTGGGCCAATAATGGCGCTGGTGACCCCGGGGTGATGCAGCACCCAGGCCAATGACAATTGAGCCAACGTGACGCCTACTTCGTCGGCAATGAGCACGAGTTCTTCAACAAGGTTCATCTTCCTCAGGTTTGCAGGGTCGCTCACATCGAAACGTGCAGGAGCACGCTGAGCGCGACCTTCATTGCGTTGAGCCGCATTTGCGCGATACACGCCAGACAACCACCCGCCATTGAGTGGGCTCCACACCAGTGTTCCCATATTCAACTTTTGACACGTCGGCAAAAGATCACGCTCAATCCACCGCACGAAAATGCTGTACGGGGGTTGCTCGGTGCTGAAAGGAATGTATCGATGGTCGCTAGCAACCCAAGCGGCCTCCATGAGGTGTTCTGCAGGAAACGTGGAAGTACCAAAGGCGCGAATCTTTCCCTGATGCACGAGATCATTGAGTGCCGAGAGTGACTCTTCAATGGGCACATTTGGGTCGGGGCGATGCAGTTGATACAAGTCGATGTAGTCGGTATTGAGTCGGCGCAAACTGTCGTCGCATGACTTCACAATGTGGCGCCGGCTATTGCCCCAGGTATTAGGTTCGCGATCTACAGCAAATGGGCCGCCTTCAATGGGAAAGTGACACTTGGTTGCCAAAATAACTTTGTCACGACGCCCACCGGCAAGTGCTTTTCCCGTAATGACTTCGCTTTCACCTGCGGAATACACATCGGCAGTATCGACAAAGTTGATGCCTTCATCTAGAGCACGATGCACAATGCGCACGCATTCGTCGTGGTCGCTATTTCCCCACGACCCAAACATCATGTTGCCCAAGCACAAAGGCGAAACGAGCATTCCGGTACGACCAAGCGGAGAGTATTTCATCTCTTCAAACTACAAGGTGTGGTGCTTCTACAAACGAGCGAGGTCTTTGCCTAATCGAGCGAGCGCGTCATTTGTGCGAGCTCCCCACCAGAAAAGGTCTTTGCCGTCAATAATGCGTACATCGGAAATACCTGTACGTTCTTGCACTTCGGCAATATGGCGCTCGGCAAACACGTAAGGCTCAGTTGGCAATAAAACCATCTGCGCGGCAAGACCGGCTAGATCATCATCGCTGAGTGTGGGATACGCGTCGGGAGAATCGGGTTGAAAAACATGAATGCCAAGGCACTTCAACAAGGTGGCACCATAGGTTTTTTCGCTGATGGTCATCCATGGCCGACGCCAAATAGGAACAAAAGCAATACTGCGCGGTTCTTGCTCAACTCGTTCGCTGAGTTCAAGTGTTGGCCCACCAACGAGGTCTGACAATCGCTGCATTTCACGTGGCACATCGTGCACCGACACCACATGCAGGTCACACACTGTTATGCCCTGCGCAATGAGAGCCTCGGCATCTTCTTTTCGATTCTCTTCACGATCAACAACCACAAGGTCGGGCTGCAACGCAAAGATGGAGGCAATGTCGGGGTCTTTGGTTCCCCCTACATGACGCAGAGAGGGTTGTTCACAAAACCGAGTGCAGGCAGTGGGTTCAATATTCCATGCCAGCAATGTTTCCGTCACAGACGGAACAAGGCTCACTATTTTCATGAACCAATAATCTTGCTTTTTTCTTTATCGAATTCTTCACGGGTAATTGCACCGCGGTGCAGCAAACCTTCAAGTTTTTCTAATTGAGTTGCTACGTCATTCGCGTGCGTTCCGGTTCGACCATCCATGCGGAACTGCACTTGTTCGAGCATCATTTTTTTCACAATTTGAGGCCGTTGAATATCGGAGAATCGCTGCTGCCCATCTTGGCCGCCAGATTCAATGAGCAAGTCTCCTGCGCCAAGTATGCGCTCAATGATGCTCTGGTTGAAGTTCACATTGTTCACACGCTCAAGAGGAATTTCAATACCCTGTTTCGAAAAGAAACCACTCTGATAAATGACGCGGTAGTTAGTGACAGCAAAATGCGTATTGCGCCACAAGAGGTATTTCCAAATGACCCAGAGGACCGTGATGGCAAATACACCTGCCGACACTTTGGGAAGAAAGTTCCAAAACCCGCCATCAATTTTTGTCGCGATAAATATTTCGGCGATGGTGACGGGAATAAGCACCCCTACAGACCCAGCGAAATACCACCAATGGGGGTGGATGTCGAGAACAATTTCTTCGTTCTGGTTCAGCGCGTCTTGTGGCAATGGCATCTCCCCACAATAGTGAAGTTTTTGCCGGCAAAGCCTCTCTTGTCGCCCTCTGTGCCACCCAACCTCTATCGTGAAGGCAATGCCCCCTTCGTCGCTCCTCTATGCCTTAGACGCTGAACAGCACCAGGCGGTCACCGCCCCTGCCGATGCTGTCATCGTGCTTGCAGGCGCGGGGTCGGGCAAAACAACTGTTCTCACCCAGCGCATCGACTACCGCATCGACAACGCCACCGCCGATGCCGAGCACACACTCGCCATCACCTTCACTCGTGAAGCCGCTGCCCAACTCCGACGCCGCACTCCTCGTGGCATACATACCGGTACTTTTCACGCCATTGCCTTTGCTCTCTTGCGCCAGCGCTACACCGACCAAGGTCGCCCGCTGCCCACAGTGCTCACCAACCGCTACGGCATTGTCAATGAATCCATCAAGTTCATTCGCTCGCGCGTCAGCATCAATGAGGCACTCGGTGAACTGGAATGGCTACAAGCCAGAGCATTAACGCCGCAGGCATACACCGCAGCTGCAACTGCCGCTAAACGCACCACTACCGCTAAGCCAGAAGATCTTGAAAAGGTCTTTTCTGAATACGAAAAAACAAAAATCAAACGTGGTGTAGTTGACTTGGGCGACCTTCTCTCGCGTACCACACACGACATTGCCAACGATTTCGATTACGCCGAAGCAACAAGGTGGCGATACAGGCATCTCCTTGTCGACGAAGCACAAGACATGAACCCGCAACAATTTGCATTCTTTTCAGCATTACGCGGCAAAAACCGCGATGTCTTTGTTGTCGGCGACCCATTGCAATCTATTTATGGCTGGAACGGTGCCGAGCCTTCACTTTTCGACACTCTGCCCGAAAAACTCGGTGGCGCCCACATCGTGCACTTGGTGAACAACTATCGCTGCTCGCCTGTCATTGTTGCCGCTGGCTTGCATGTTCTCACCAACAACGGCATTCCTGCAACGGCACGTTCCACCAAACTCGATGGCGATGCCATCACCGTTCAGGGCTACGCCAACGAGCACGACGAAGCAAATGGCATTGCACTGCTAGCCACCCAAGCCCACCGTTCTCTAGCCAGATGGAGCGATATCGCTGTACTTGTGCGCACCAACACTCAACGCGAAATTGTTGCTGGTGCATTGAAGAAACACCACATCCCAGTTCTCACACGTGGCCAATCAGCGGTCATTGCTCCCTTGCTCCAAGAAGTAGCTGCACTCACTCATCGCTATGCACTTGCCGACTGGGCGTTAGAACTCCGCATGGCATCAGATCCCGACTCACCAGAGTTCTTGTTGTCAGAACAGGTCAATGAGTTTCTTCAAGATCACCCCACAGGTGCAGCACATGGTTCCATGTTCATGTCGTGGCTCTCTACTGTTGGTCAACGCACCAACCTCAGCGAAGACGGCATCGAGTTGCTTACTTTCCACGCTGCCAAAGGTCGCGAGTGGAATACCGTATTCATTGCCGGGGCAGAACAAGGTTTACTCCCTCACTCTTCTTCACGTACAGCAGCACAAAAAGCCGAAGAAGTGCGCTTGGCCTACGTTGCCATTACTCGTGCCGCTGAAAAACTCTTTGTTACTCATGCTGCTGAGCGCAATAGCCGCAAAGCGAACCCCAGCAAATACTTTGTCAATCTTCCTTTGGGTGAAACCACCACAGCGCGCATGCCAGAAGAAATCATGCAGTATGCAAAAGCCGTCAGCGCCGCCACCCCCAAAGGTGCACTGCGCGCATGGCGCAAAGAACGTGCCCGTCTGCTCAACACCACCGAGGTGGGCATTTGCAACGATGCAACACTGGCCCGGCTCGAAAAAGAGTTGCCTACTTCCCCCGAAGAACTTGCCTCTATTTTTGGAGCACTCACCGCCGAGTCACTCGCACCCAGCCTCTTGCCGCTACTCGCTCAGTTCACCGCGCCGAATACGAAGTAGACGCTCAAACACCTCGGGTCGCATTGAAATAAAAAGCCCTTCGGCTTCAGCACACTTTGTTTCACCATTCATCAAGGTGGCAACAGTGAAAATCTTGCGGCCTTCTATGCGGTCAATTCGACCTTCGAAAACAAGGTCGGTATTCAACGGAGTCGGCGAGGAATAGCGCACCGTTAATTGCCCTGTCATTCCAGGGTTCCCCGTCAATGACTGAGTAATGCCCAGCACCTCATCAAACGCTGCAGCGATGAATCCGCCGTGTACACACCCAGGAGGACCCTCAAAGACATCGGCAAAACTCACTTTGCCCACCACGCGTGCCGTCGAATGCCCTCCCACAACTGGCTGCTGAATTTCAATCACAATGGGTGGCGCGATGGGGTTCATTGAGCCAATGAGCGGGCTGCGATCGAGAAAAGAACTACCCACTCCGTATGACCCGTCGGCACGTGGTGCTAACGAGGTACCGCTCTTGCCGGCAAAGGGGTACTCACGCATGAGTTGTTCAACTTCTTGCACTTTTGCGGTGATTTCATTCACCACCTCAATACTCGCCGACAATTTCATGATTGCATCAGACATATTGCGAGCAGCTGCGGCGAGCTGGTCGCGTGCATTTTCTTCTGCAGACTTCCCCAGCGCGCGCTCGTGAAAACCTTGGAACATTTTCTCTACAGCGTCAGAGCTGAAAGTGCTTGTTTCAAACGACTCTTCGCTCACGCATCGACCATCATCAAAACAGGAGCATGGTCACTTGGCTGCTCGCCCTTGCGTGAGTTTCTATCAACACCCACCCACGATGTTTTGTCGGCAACAGCCTGTGTTGCCAGCATGAGGTCGATACGCATGCCACGGCCCTGGTGAAAGTCACCACCGCGGTAGTCCCACCATGAATACAACTTGCTCTCTTGGTAGTGGTCGCGACAAACGTCACGCAAACCCCACCCGCAAAGATCGGCAAGCACTTTACGCTCGGCATCGCTCACGTGTGTTTGCCCCACAAGTTTTGCAGGGTCGGGAACATCGCGATCTTCTGGTGCGATGTTGTAGTCGCCTGCAATAACCAACTTTCCTTGAGGTGTGGTGAGTGCCTCTGCGTGTGCACGGAGTTGCTTCATCCAGCGCAGTTTGTACTGGTAATGCTCGTGGTCGAGGGCACGACCATTGGGAACGTACACAGATGTCACCAAGATGCCGCCACAGTCGGCTGTAA
>JAURNB010000193.1 GCA_030830415.1 Acidimicrobiales bacterium
GCTTTCAATGGCGACCCACACCCCGGCAACTACATCTTTCATGTTGGCGACAATGGTGTAAACAAAATCAGCTTCCTCGACTACGGCTTAGTCAAGCACTTCACCGTCGACGAAATGACCGTCTTCCAAAACATGATTACCGCCGCCGCCATCAACCACGACTACGACGCGTTTCGCATTGTCATTGAAGACGCTGGCCTCTTGCAAAAAGATGCACCGGTCGATACCCACACTGCTGGCGAGTACTACCGCCTCTTTTATTCACCTGTTCGCGAATCACATGTCATGACATGGACTCCCGAGTATTCCTCTTCTATTGTGCGCCACACATTCGACCGCAATAGCCCCATTGCGCAGTACTCCACCGTGCCACGCTCATTCGTTTTCATTCAACGCATCAACTTGGGGCTCTATGCCTTACTTGGCGAACTGGGTGCCGTGGGCAACTACCGCCGTGTTGCTGAAGAACTATGGCCCATGGTGAACGCTGGGCCATCTACTGCGCTAGGTGAAGCCGAAGCTGCCTGGCTCGCTGCCCAAAGTTAAGAACGCGGCACCTCGCGCCACGCCTTGCCTTGCCAAACATCGGGTTCGCGTGGCAAACCCAGTACTCGCTCGCCCACAATGTTGCGCTGAATTTCACTTGTGCCACCCTCAATGGAGTTCGCACGTGTGCGCAAGAACTCGCGCACATATTTCAGCATCTCGTCGTCGGCGCTATCCCATGCAGTCACGTGCGCACCCAAAATATCGAGCGCTACTAACTGCACTTCTTGGTTCGACTTCGCCTTCATAATTTTCGTAATAGAGCCTGCTGGCCCCTTCACGCGTTGAACGGTGAGCCCCAGCACGCGTGCATCGATGTAACACTTCACCACTCGTTCCCGTTGTACGGCAGAAAGAGTGCGTGACTGCGCCAACGCAATGAGTTCGTCAATGGTTTTGCCACCCAAAATGCTGCGCTTTTGTGGTCCACCTGTTTTTTGACCTGACAACGTAATGCGCTCGGCCGACAACGACGCCGTTGATGCCGCCCAACCATCGTTCACATCGCTAATGCGCCAGAGGTCAGGAATGCGCACCTCATTTAAAAAGACTTCGTTGAATTCATGCTCACCGGTCATGTGCACCAGCGGGCGAATTTCTACACCGGGAGCATGCATATCGACCCCGAAGTACGTAATGCCTTTGTTCTTTGGCGCGTTCGGGTCGGTACGTGCAATGAGCATGCCAATGTCGGCTTCATGACCAAGCGTGGTCCACACCTTTTGACCCGACACCACCCATTCATCGCCGTCACGTTCTGCTTTGCACGCCAACGAAGCTAAGTCGCTTCCCGCACCAGGCTCACTAAAGAGTTGCGCCCACATTTGTGTTGCTGCCGCAATGCCCGGCAAAAAGAGCTGCTTTGTTTCTTCACGTGAAAACTGACGAATGGCAGGTGCGGCCAAAATGAAACCCGTTCCACGCGGAATACGCGGCACTACTAACGCATCGAGACGTTCAATTATTTTCCGCGCGGTCGCATCGTCGGCTCCACGCCCGCCGTGCTCACGCGGCCAATGCGGCGCAATCCATCCGTGCTTACCTATTTCGCCAACAATGTGCGCCCCACCCAACGCAACATGCAACTCACGAAGCGCAGCCCAATCTTCCTTGGCCACCACTTCAAACCACTCCTTTGGCAAGAGTGCATGCAGGTGTTCTTCAAGAAGATCGAGTTCATTCATGCAAGAGAACTATGACCGCGGGCCATACAACGGTGCAAGTTGGTGAAAGCCCCATGGTAATTCCACCAAACGCCCCGTCCCCGAAAGAGTTACATATGCGGTGGGGCTACCACTCGTAGAGAGAATCACATGTGTGGTCCATGCATCGTCGAAAGCAACAAAATCAACTTCATCGCCTTCTGCATTGAAAGTAATAACGCCGCTTCGGCCTTCCATCGTTCCGTTATGTACCGCAACTGCAATTTCGCCTGATGCTCCAACGGTGAGCGAATCGAACCACGTAACGGGCAATGGGTGCGTGAAGATGCAGTCGCCAAATGGAACAACAGGGTCTTCCAATACTCCCGGCGACGCAATGTTGCGCACAAATAAACGGCCTGTGAGATACTCGGTCCAATACAGCTTCTTGCCATCGGGTGAAATGCCAATGCCATTGGTGGGCACCATAGAACGCACCAGCCGCTTCACCGTTTGTAAGTCGTGCGACACGAAATAAATTCCCGTTTCGTCGCCCTTGCGATCATCATGATCCATCACACCAATATCGGTGAAATAGAAATTGCCTTCTGCGTCGAAAATAAGGTCGTCAGGTGCGGGCAATGTAAAGCCTTCGCACTCAGTAACAACGTCGACCACTTCGCCCGTTGCAATATCAATACGCTGGATAGAGCCACCGCGATACGCAAGCTTCGCCACATTCACACCAGGCACATCTTTCATAATGCTCGGCTTCGACAACCCGCCCATGTTCGCGCAATACAAATAGCCATCGGGCCCAAATGCCAAACCATTAGGCATACCCAGTGGTTCCGCAATGGTCTTTTTCATTCCATCTGGCCACACCTGTGTAATGCGATTTCCCGTGAGCTCACTCAACAACACCGAACCGTCGGGCATGAGCACTGGCCCCTCAGGAAACAGCAACCCCGATGTCCATGTGTTCATGTTCTGCGGCACCGCTATCTCTCTTGCTCGGTAGGGCGAATGAGAATCTCACTAATTGACACCCCAGCTGGGCGCGTGACTGCGAACGTAATGCTGTCGGCAACCTCATGGGCTGTCATTCGGGGCA
>JAURNB010000194.1 GCA_030830415.1 Acidimicrobiales bacterium
GTAGCGAGTATCGGGTACCGTCTCGTCATGACTTTGCATGATTCTCTCCCGTCTACTGGCCTTCCCGCGGTTTCCCTTGTTGCCAGCCCTACCAAGCGCACCACCATTTTAGAGCTGGCCAGTCGCTTGGAATCACTAGGGTTTGCCGGCCTTGCATGCCCCAGCCTGGGCGGAACCATGGGCCTGTGCGTCTCTCTCGCCCACACCACATCTACCTTGCGCTACTGGACCTCTATTCAACCGATCTATTACAACCACCCCGTTGAAGCAGCCAATACTGCCGCTCATATTCACGAGGTGTCGGGCGGACGATTCGGTTTTGGAATTGGCGTGAGCCACGGCCCTGTGGTGCAACGCCTTGGTGTGGAAACAGGAAAACCACTTTCTGATATTCGCAACTACGTGCAGGCCATGCGTGCTCAGGAAAAGTTTTCAGGAGCCCTACCACCCATTTACTTGGCAGCACTGCGCGACAAGATGCTGCAACTCGCTGGTGAAATTGGCAATGGCGCAATTTGGGCCAACGCTTCACTCAGCTTCACACCTGCTCAACTGAAACGCAACGAGGCTCATTTGCCATCGCCATTTTTCCTATCGAACATGATTCCTACAGTGATTGACGACGACATCGACGCAGCTCGTGCGATTAATAGAAAAACATTGACCGGTTATGTCACTTTGCCGAATTACCGCAACTACTGGCGTGAAGCTGGCTACCAAGAAGAAATGGACGCAATAGAAAGGCTACTTGCTGCTGGAAAGCGAGATGAAATACCAAGTGCCATGAGCAATAAGTGGCTCGATGACTGCACTCTCAGCGGTTCTGCAGACCACGTGCGTGATGGAATTGCAGCCTGGTACGCAACAGGAGTCACCCCCATTGCGGTGATGTCATCGACAACGGGCGGTCAGGCAAAAGCAATTAATGAACTAATTGCTCTGTATAGCTAGCAACTGACGTTCACGAAGAAACTCTTCAACACGAACTCGTATCTCATCGCGCACACGGCGCACGAAATCTAGGTCTTGCCCGGCGGGGTCGGTAATTTCCCAATCAAGGCGTTCTTTGCCTGGCAGAATTGGACAGTCATCACCGCATCCCATTGAGATGACCACATCTACTTCGTGCAACATTTCCATTGTCCACTTTTTAGGTTGTTCATCGGCAAGCGATATGCCTACCTCTTCCATAGCGGCAAGTGCCATAGGGTTGACACTGTTCGCAGGCGCAGAACCACCTGACAACACCACAACATCTGTGGTCGCCAAGCTACGCGTTAATGCCGCAGCCATTTGAGACCTGCCAGCGTTATGTACACATAAATACAGAATGCCAAACGAACCACTCATTGCGATGCCTTGCTTTCATCTATAAAAACGCCTCGTGCCAAAAGCATGCCAACAACAGCTCCTATGCACTGTGCAACGACGAACATCGGAACCGAACCAGGGCGAATTCCGGCAAACGTGTTTGATAACGAACGACCCACGCTCACTGCGGGGTTTGCGAAGCTAGTTGATGACGTGCACCAATACGCAGCAGTGATCCACGCAGGAACCAAGTATGGAATTGCAGCGGTTCTATTTGTGCGAATGCAACCTTGAATGAGCAAAATGAGAACTGCAGTAGCCACGACCTCGCCCACATATTGCGGAACACCCGAGCGCACCTTGGTGGAAAGGTTTACCACATCGAGTGAAAACATAATGTTGGCAATCATTGCCCCAGCACAAGCACCCGCGACCTGTGCGACAACATATTGAACTGCATCACCAGCGTTAATTCGCTTGTCGAAAAATTCAGTAGCTGTCACAACGGGGTTGAACTGCGCTCCAGAAATGGAACTAAAGAGATAAATGAAAAGTAATAGTCCACCTGTTGTTGCGATGGTGTTAGCCAATAGCTGAACACCTACATCTTGCGAGAGTCGTTCCGCCATAATTCCGGACCCGACAACAACAAGAACAATTCCACAGGTTCCTAAAAACTCCGCGAGTAAACGGCGGTGCAACATTTTCATTTCAGATCTCCGTTGGACAGCAGGCATCTCCGGGTGCACACGCACCACCAGATACGCCAATGAAATCGATGGGCTGCAACGCTTGGCGCGGCATCGCCATTGAACCTGCACCCGCATTTTCGTCGAGCACTGTGTATATCTCCCACGACAGGTTGGGGCCGTGAATCCACACCTTGTCTTGCAGGGCGTAGCAGCAGGTTTCTTTCTCTTGCAATGTGGTGGTAATTCCAGCGGTCTCAGCCAATTCGGCGGCCTGCACCACTTCAGCTGTGGTTTCTACTTCAATTCCGACATGGTTCATTGTTCCGGGTTCGCCCTTGCCGGCAATGAGAACGAGTTTCAACGGCGGATTGTCAACGATGAAATTTGCATAGTCAGAGCGAACCTTGTGCGGCTCAACTTGGAACATCGCGGAATAGAAGGCGATTGAGGCATCGAGGTCATCGACGTTCAGGGCGAGTTGGACTCTTGACATACAGGCTCCTTTGGCGCGATGTACGGCGCTCTTTGATATATTGACAAACATCAATATATCAAAAGGTCCCACTCGTGCAGCCATTGCAGCCTGTTGTTCACCTCAGAGCACATCTGCGTTCACTGACGACGATGCCGCCACGCTGGCCAAGGTCTTTGCTGCGTTAGGCGACCCCATTCGACTCAAGCTTTTTACCCTCATTGCCCGTGACCCGAGTCAAGAAGTGTGTGCATGTTCTTTTGTTGATGAACTGCAAAGGTCTCAACCCACTATTAGTCATCATCTCAAAATTTTGCGAGAAGCTTCACTCATCACCGGGACGAAACGCGGAACCTGGATCTGGTATTCCGTCAATGCAGAAGCGCTATCTGCTCTCGCCTATACTCAAGTCATACGCAAAGGAGCGCCAGCAATTTATGGCCATTACTTAGCTACGGTATCAATGCAATCTGGGGCGCCTATGGCTGGAACGCCCGA
>JAURNB010000195.1 GCA_030830415.1 Acidimicrobiales bacterium
GGTATCGCAGTTACTGACGTAGCCGACCTCACCGGTGTGCCTGCAATTCTCGATCATCGTGTGGTCACACTGCACCCCAAAGTGCACGGTGGAATACTTGCCGACACTGCGTTGCCACATCATGTAGCCGACATGGCCGAGTATGGCATTGAAGCAATCGACCTAGTGGTGGTGAACCTGTACCCATTTTCCAGCAACCCCAGTGTTGATCTCATCGATGTTGGTGGTCCGGCAATGATTCGTGCTGCTGCAAAAAACTTTGCGCGCGTAGGTGTAGTGGTAGAGCCATCTCAATACACCCCGGTACTTGCTGAAATTTCGGCAAACGGTGCATTGAGTTTAGAAACACGTCGCCAGCTCTCGGTACGCGCATTTGCAACGACACGCAATTACGACGCAGCAATTGAGCAATGGATGAGTGGCGGCGAGAAGTCCTCCTTGTCTTTGCGGCTAGAGCATGTTTCAGATCTGCGCTACGGGGAGAACCCCCATCAAACAGGCACTTTGTACCGTCTTGAGGGAAGCCATAGCTGGTGGAAAACTGCTGAACAACTCGGTGGTAAAGAGATGTCGTATCTCAATGTTTTTGATGCCGACGCTGCTTGGAAACTGGTGCACCAATTTTCTGAAGCCGCGGCGGTGGTTGTAAAACACGCCAACCCATGTGGTGTAGCTACGGGTTCATCGCTACTCGATGCATATCAACGCGCTCATGCGTGTGACCCAGTGAGCGCATTCGGTGGAATCATTGCTCTCAATCGTGAGGTAGACGAAGCAACTGCTCAAGAAATCTGCAACGTGTTTACTGAGGTCGTTGTTGCTCCGGCATATTCAGAGTCGGCGCTACACATTTTGCAAGGTAAGAAAAATCTCCGCATCGTGCGTGCTAGTGCCCCTGAGCTTCCTGAGTATGAGCTGCGCAGTGTGAGTGGTGGAGTTTTAGTGCAAAGCCCTGATGGCGTGAATGATGACCCTGCAACATGGACTGTGGCAAGTAGCACTCAGCCAACACCAGAACAGCTTCAGCAGGCCATCTTTGCGTGGAAGGTATGTGCTGCGGTGAGCTCGAATGCCATTGTGGTGACACAAAACAATGAAGCAGTGGGCATTGGTGGTGGCCAGCAAAATCGTCTCGATGCAGCTCGGTTGGCATGTGAACGTGCAGGGACCCGGGCCATTGGCGGGGTAGCGGCAAGCGATGCATTTTTCCCCTTCCGCGATGGGCTCGACATGTTGGCAACCGCTGGGGTGCATGTCGTTGTTGAGCCGGGGGGCAGTGTGCGTGACGAGGAAGTCATTGCCGCAGCAAATGAGCATGGCATTGTGCTCATCTTCACTGGCGCACGCCACTTCCGTCACTAAACTATTCACATGGCCCGCATTACGGAACTTCTTGCTCGTGGGCGTACTTTTTCCTTTGAGTTCTTTCCGCCAAAGACCGATGCTGCCCAATTGTCTTTAGGCCGAACAATTGCAGAATTGGAAACTTTGCATCCCAGTTTTGTGTCGGTTACTTATGGTGCTGGTGGTAGCACCCGCGAACGCACTCGCGATCTTGTTACATGGATGCGACGCGAAACAACAATTTCTCCGATGGCGCATCTCACCTGTGTGGGTCACACGCGCGGCGATATCGAAGAAATCCTTCAGGCCTATGTAGATGCCGGAGTGGAAAACATTTTGGCTCTGGGGGGCGACCCACCAACAGACCCTGCCGATGTTCGCCCGAGCGACTATCGCTTCGCCTCCGACCTTGTTCATGAACTACAAGCCGCAGGGCAATTCAGTATCGGTGTTGCTGCACACCCAGAAGTGCATCCGCGCAGTTCATCACGCACTGAAGACCGTGAATTTCTTGCTCAAAAACTACGGCTAGCCGATTTTGCTATTACTCAGTTTTTCTTTGAGGCAGAACATTATGTGCGTCTCGTCGAAGAACTTGCTGCACTCGGAATTGATAAGCCAATTATTCCCGGCATCATGCCAGTAACAAACAAAAGTCAAGTGCAGCGCATGGCTGAAATGTCGGGGGCAGCGTTCCCGCAAGATTTAGCGGAACGACTCGCCAAAGTGGATGACCCAGAAGATGTGCGACGCATTGGCGTTGAAGCAGCAACTGAGTTATGCGCGCAATTGCTCGATGCTGGTGCGCCAGGATTGCATTTTTATACGTTGAATCGGTCGAGTGCTACGCGTGAGATCTATGCAAACTTGGGGCTCCCGGTTGTCTCATCTGCCACCTGATTCCACGGGCGGCTTGCGTACGCCAGCAGTAGTGCCTTATTTGCCCGGTCTCGACGGGCTGCGTGCCTTAGCCGTCGTTGCGGTGATTTTCTATCACGCAAACCACTCTTGGCTCGAGGGTGGATTTTTGGGCGTCGAAGTATTTTTTGTCATCAGTGGCTATCTCATCACTCTTCTTTTGGTCGCCGAGTCACAGCGCACGGGCACCGTCAATTTGCGCGAATTTTGGATACGACGAGCACGCCGCCTTTTGCCGGCGCTATGGACACTGCTTGTCGGAATCACTGTTTATGTCTCGTTTTTCAAGCGCAGTGAATTGGGCACATTGCGCGGTGACGTGCTCGCCGGTTTTTTCTATATTTCAAACTGGTTCCAAATCCACACGGGTAGTTCGTATTTCAGTGCTTTCGCTTTTGCACCACTACGCCACTTGTGGTCACTTGCAGTGGAAGAACAGTTTTATCTGATTTGGCCACTTCTGATGTTTGCGCTGTTGAAATTGTCGCGACGCCGTTTGCCAGTTATTGGTTTATGTTTTTTTCTTTCTGCAGTGGGAATTGCAGTCTTGACTGCAGTGATGTATCGCACGGGGCCAATTTCCAACCCGACCGATACAGCAAATCAGTACTTCTCATTTCTTGGTCGCGAAGTAGCGCGTATTGATTTTGTGTATCTCTCCACCATTACTCGAGCTAGTGGACTGTTTCTCGGTGCAGCACTCGGCGTGTGGTGGCGTCCGTGGTACATCGCTCAGGCACGCATTGCTCAGCGGTCATTTTTGGTAGATGTTGTTGGAGTTCTTGGGCTGTTGTCGCTTGCGTTCATGGCGTGGCGCTTCACCAATGTGGTCACCGGAGCAGAAACGGGAAGCCATGGTTATGACCTTTTGTATCGCGGTGGCTTCTTCCTGGTGGGGCTGGCAACGGTTGCAGTGATTGCTGCAGTAACGCATCCATCGGCTGTGCTCGGACGAGTTGTTTTAGGCAACAAGGTTTTTGTATGGGTGGGCGTGCGTTCGTACGGTTTGTATCTCTACCACTGGCCGATCTTTCAAATTTCTCGGAATATTGCCGGCAATGCGCTGAGTTGGGGCCGCTTTGCATTCCTCATGGCATGTACGTTGCTCGTCACCGAAGCGTCGTATCGATTTATTGAAACTCCTATCAGAAAAGGGAAGTTGGGTGTTTGGTTGCGCACGTGGCGCGGTGCACCTACTGCGGAGCGGAAGTTGCACCGACGCAAAATGGTGGGCATCGCAGTGGCACTGAGTCTTGCTCCAGTTTTCGCTGTTGCAAATTTGTCGACGGCAAAAGTTGAACTCGACGCAATTAGCCAAAGCTTGGTCGATGCTGATGGATTCATTACCAACCTCATGCCCACCACTGTGCCATCAACAATTCCCACAAGTTCTGTTGCTGGTCAGGTAACAACATCAACAGTTGCACCAACAACAGTGCCAGCTGAGCGGATCGATATCTTGGCAATTGGCGACTCAGTCATGTTGGGTGCTGCCCCTGAAATGACAAAATATGGGGTGACGGTCGATGCTCAAAAGAGCCGCCCATTTAAAGCTGCCTTGCCAATTGTGAACTACGTGAAGTCCATCAATGCTCTGGGCAGCGCCGTGGTCATTCACCTGGGAACCAATAGCGGCACATCTCAAGAAACAATCGACAGCATCATCAGCGTTTTGGCCGATGTTCCTCTGGTCGTGGTGTTGACAAACGCA
>JAURNB010000023.1 GCA_030830415.1 Acidimicrobiales bacterium
TGATTATTAGTGAGACCAAGGAACAAGGCATTGACGCAGCAGAAACTGTTGTGGTCGATTACGAACCATTACCTGCAGTGCTCGATGTTGCCGACGCGCTCACCGATACGACAGTTTTATTTCCTGAAGCAAAAACAAACGTGGTCTTCACCTTGCCCACTCCGGCAGACCCATCTATTTTTGCCAATTGCGAAGTGGTTGTCGAGTTAGCAATTGAGAACCAACGTGTTGCGCCAGCGCCAATGGAAGTACGTGCAGCAGCAGCAACATGGGACGGCAAACGACTCACACAGTGGGCATGTAGCCAAGGAGCGCACGGTGCGCGTGACGGCTTAGCAGCAGCTCTTGGTCTTGCTAAAGAAGATGTACGCACTATTACTCCCGATGTGGGTGGCGGGTTCGGCGCAAAAAATGGTGTGTACCCCGAAGAAATTTTGGTGGGTTGGGCTGCAAAGAAATTGGGTTACCCCGTGCGCTGGACCGAAACACGCAGCGAAAACATGTTGGGCATGGGCCATGGTCGTGGGCAACGCCAAATAGCAAAAATGGGTGGCACGCGAGATGGGCGCATTACTGCGTATCGCCTTGAGGTATTGCAAGATGCTGGCGCCTATGCGTGTATTGGTGCTGTCTTGCCCATCATGACGCGAATGATGACAGGTGGCGTGTACGACATTGCCAATATTGAATACAACTCGTATTCACTTGTTACCAACACCACGCCAATGGAGGCATACCGCGGTGCGGGTCGGCCTGAGGCAACGGCGGCAATTGAACGCACCATAGAAATGTTTGCGCAAGCTTGTGGCATCGATTCCACTGAAGTGCGTCGCAAGAACTACATCAAGCCATCTGCATTTCCACTCACTACATCTATGGGTGCCGCTTACGATTCTGGTGAATACGAAAAAGCACTCGACATGGCATTAAGTGCATCGGGTTACCAAGCGTTACGTGCTGAACAAAAAGCGCGCCGCGATCGTGGCGATGTTGTGCAGCTCGGTATTGGTGTTGCGTCGTATGTAGAGACCACAAACCCCATGGGTAGTGGTGAGTACGGTGCCGTGGAAATTACCAACGACGGTGGAGCCATTGTGCGCACTGGTTCTTCATCGCACGGCCAAGGGCACCACACCTCGTGGGCAATGATTGTTTCTCAAAAAACGGGTATCCCGATGGACAAAATCGAGTTCCGCTTCGGCGATACCGACGATATTGAACGCGGTAACGGCACGGGCGGTTCGCGTTCACTGCAAGTGGGTGGCACTGCTGCTCAAATGGCGGCAGAAAACGTCATTGAAATTGCACGCCAAAAGGCTGCCGACCTACTTGAGGCAGCACCAGAAGACGTGGTGCTCGACGCAACAACTGGTGCATTCCATGTTGTGGGTTCGCCACGGCCAAGTAAAACATGGGCCGAAATTGCTATTGCATCGCCGGTCGCTTTATTTGCCGAAGCCGACTTCACACCAGAGGGTGCAACATTCCCCTTTGGTACTCACGTGAGTGTCGTTGAAGTAGACACCGAAACCGGCTCTGTTGCCATTGTGCGCCACATTGCTTGTGACGATGCGGGCACCATTTTGAACCCGCTCATTGTTGATGGCCAAGTACATGGTGGCGTTGCCCAAGGTATTGCGCAAGCGCTACTTGAAGAAGTGCGTTACGACGATGGTGGTAACCCCATCACGTCAAACCTCGCCGACTATGCCTTTATTTCTGCGGCAGAGTTGCCATCATTTGAACGAGTTCCTATGGAAACTCCAACGCCTCGCAACCCATTAGGCGCAAAAGGTATTGGCGAAGCCGGAACAATTGGCGCTACTCCTGCAGTGCAGAATGCCGTTATTGATGCAGTGCATCATTTAGGCGTGCAACATATTGATATGCCATGTACGGCAAATCGTGTGTGGGCGGCGTTACAAAGTGTGCGTTAGTTAGAGCCGGCCAGGTGGGGCTGCGTCGGGGCGGTCTTTCCACATTTTCTTTGAGTCAAAGTCGAGTTTGTACTCTGGCTTCAACTCAATGACAATGCGCCCTGGTGAGTCGAGGTGTTCAAGAAAAGCAGCAGCGCCTGCGGGGTTGTCGGGGCGCACCGCATTAGCGAGTTCGGGAAGCATCCAGTCGCGTGTTGCGCGGTCGTCGTGCACAATGCAGGGTCCGCGCAGCGACACTGTTTTTCCCGGGCCAATGTCGGTACCAACAGAAGAGATCATGACCGCTGCGTAACCAGTGCGACGTATAGCGGCAACGCGTGGGCGAGTGGCGGCAGCGGTGAGCCAAATGCTTCCATTGCGCCAGAGGTAGCTCATGGCGACGCCAAAGGGTTGACCCGCTTTATTGGTCCACATAAAGGTGCACTCAATTTGTGTGTTGAGTAACCTTTCGCGGAGGTCGTCATCGAGCCAACAATCTTCTAGGTGTTCTGCATCTCTAGCCATGTCTTCACCGTAGCCGATGACGTGCAGCAGAAGTTATGGCTCAACGATGGAGAAGTTGGTTTGGAAAGTGTCGAGGTTGCCGAGCATGGTAATGAGAGCAGTGCTGTCACCTTCAATGAAGATGTTTCCCGCTTGAATTTGCTCGAGAAAAGTTGTGCTCTGTGTAATGACCTCAAGCAGGGTGTGTCGCGTAGTGATAATTGACGCTGCTGCCTGTGGGTCGTGACGACCAGGTGTTGAAAAGAGCGTGCGGTGTGAGATGCCGACAAGCCATTTCTCGTTGATATCGGTAAAGGTCCAATTCAATGAGACTGTTACGCCGGCTACTTCGTCGGACTTCAAGCGAACAGCAAGTGTGTCGAATACTTGCTGAATAGTCATTGCCATCAGTAAACCCTTGGCGCGAATTTGTGTACGGGCTGCGGGGGGAGGGCCTTGGCGCAGTTCTTGAGCGCCCATGAGATACGAATTACGAAAGGTGGAAGACTCAGCCTGGTAGCCAAGTTGCTCAAATGTGTCGGCTTGTAAGTGACGCGCTTCAGCATTTTCAGGGTTGGCAAACACAAGATGATTGAGGAGCTCCGCAACCCAGCGATACTCGCCACGCTCGAATGCCTCGCGTGCTTTTTGCAGTAATGCTGCTTCGCCGCCAGCGAGCTCAACGTATTTCTTGCCTGCATCACTTGGTGGCAATTTGTGAAGATTCGCAGGGTTGCCGTCGTACCAACTGAGATAACGCTGATGAACGGCCTTGACGTTGTGCACAAGGTCGCCGTAGTACCCGCGGGTGTGACTGTGCTCAAGAAAATCTTCCGGTAGTTCCAGCATTTCTGCAATTTCCGAAGCAACATAGCCATGGTTTGCGAGGCGCATTGTTTGATCATGCATCCAGCGATACAGGTCGCGTTGCAGCGTGAGGAAGTGAACGATGTCGGCATTGCCCCACCGTGGCCAGTGGTGAGATGCAAACATCAACGACGTATTTGCACCAAAGAGCTCGATGCTCTCGTTGATGTACTTCGACCAGCTGAGCGCATCACGTACTTGTGCCCCACGAATGGGAACCAGATTATGCATGGTGTGTGTGCAGTTTTCTGCCATGCACAACCACCCATGATCGGGAAAGAAGAAATTCATTTCAGCAGGTGCTTCAGTGTCTGGCGTGAGTTGGAAAACAATGCGTACGCCATCAACTACGAGTTCTTCACCTGTGTACGTGATGTCTTCAGTGGGTGCAATGAGCCCCGGCGCTCCGAGGGGGACTGATTTTCCTAAACCAGAATCGATGTGACCAGTGGGTGAAGCAGGGAGTTGTGGTCCAAATTGGTAACCACTGCGTCGTGCCATGGCGGGGCCGGCAATGACATTTTCGGAAACCGTTTCATGCAAGAACCCTTCAGGTGCAATGACCCTGCACTTGCCAGCGTCAACATCGGCCTGGGTAGTGACTCCGAGTACGCCGCCAAAGTGATCGACATGAGAATGGGTGTAGATGACCGCAGTAACGGGTCGTGCACCTAAATGCTTGTTTGCTAGTTCAAGTGAAATGCGAGCGGTATTTTCATTCGTGAGTGGGTCGATCACAACCCAGCCGGTATCGCCAGCAATAAAAGTGATGTTTGAAATGTCGTAGCCGCGCACCTGCCATACGTTGGGTGCTACTTCAAAGAGACCATGAATGACATTGAGTTGGGCTTGACGCCACAAACTGGGGTTAACGGTGCTGGGGCTTGGGGAGTCTTGCGAAATGAACGCGTAGCGGCTGATGTCGTACACCATGCGACCACGTTCGTCTTCAACGCGGCCACCTGGCCACTGCGCAATGAAACCGCGTTGGGCATTGTCGAAATCAATTTGGCTATTTGGTACAACAACCTGCGCATTGAGCTTCTGCGTATGTTGGCTGGCGTCTTTTGCGTGTTCCTGTTGCGGCACTAGGCAATTCTACTCTGCATTTCCAACTCACCTTTAGGCATGTTTTTGTCTTAATATGGGCGTATTCACCAATACTGGGGGGCCAATGAGCAGTGATCTAGAAAAGCGTGTTGCGCGTCTTGAAGCAACCGAAGCAGTTCGGTATGCATTTCATCGTTATTTTCATGCAATCGACAACAACAACATCGATTTGCTCATCAACGAAGTGTTCACAAAAAACGTGGTGCTAGAAGTCGCCAACTATCCGCCAGGTAGCGGCAAGAACTTGTTGCTCGACACCGAAGAAAAAATTCGTGCTGTGTACGGCCCCATTAAGGCCGATGGTCACCGCCACAACGCCACCAACGTGTCGGTGCTAGTGAATGAAGACTCCACCGAGGCTCAAGTGACGGCTTATTTCGTCACCACTATTGCCTGGGGAAACCAGGGCGGCATTTACGAAGGAACCTTCGTTCCTGCTAGTGACGGAACCTGGAAAGCCAAGCATTGGCTTGTTTCCAGCCAGTGGGGCTGGCGCCTGGCCGATGCAGGTATGGAGCTTCCCGCCCCGTATTTGTATGAGCCTCCATCGGTTGGTACCAACCATGGCGGATATCAGCCGAAGTAGTTACTAATCTGCCTTTGGGCGGGGTTATTCATTTATTTGGAGGATCCCATGGATGCAGTACTCGTTATTGGACGTGTTTTGTTCGCGCTTATTTTTGTTGCGTCGGGCATTAATCACATCACTAAAGCTGAACACATGACTGGCTACGCCCAGTTCAAGAAAGTTCCTGCTGCAAAAGCCTCGGTACTTTTGTCTGGTGTTCTATTTCTGCTGGCGGCCGCTTCGCTCATTCTCGGCGTATACGCCGACCTTGGCGCATTAGTGCTGGCTGTTCTGCTCGTCATTATGGCTGTGATGTTTCACGATTTCTGGAAGCAGACAGACCCACAGCAAAAGCAAATGGAACAAATTGCATTCTTCAAAAACATCTCAATGGCCGGTGGCGCATTGGTGATGTTTGCAGCACTCGCTGCATCAGATGAAGGTGCTCGCATTATTGGCCCGATGCTCACTGACGGTCTGTTCTAGAAAAATTTGTCAGGTAGTGGTTGTCGCACAGTTCGTGTTCGTCAACCACTACCAACAAGACTCGCCGCATGACGGAATTGAGTAATCAAAGATTTCTTGTAATTGGTGCAAGTGGCGGGCTCGGCAGTGCACTCGTTGCAGCCTTAAATGAAAAGGGTGCCGAGGTCATTGCCATTGCGAAGAGTGGCCCGTTCGGACTCGATATCACCAACGAAGATGCGCGGCGTCAGTTATCTGAACTCGTTGTTGCTCACGATGGTGTTGATGGAGTCATTATTGCCAGCGGACTTGTGGGCTTTGGTGTTCATGGAACACTCAATAGTGCCGAGTTAGCGCAGCTGATTGACGTTGACCTCGTTGCCCCGTTGCAGGTACTGAATGATCTTGTTCCGCATATTCGTGAAGGTGGAAACATCACAGTCATCACGGGTGCTGTGGTTGATTTTGCAACATTGGGTATGGCCGCTTACACCGCTGCCAAAGCAGGCCTATCGGCAAGCTGTGCAGTGCTGCGCCGCGAATTGCGTTCAAGGAAAATAAGTGTTCTCGATGCCCGGCCTCCACACACCGAAACTGGCCTAGCCACACGACCTTTGTATGGTCAAGCACCTGCAATGAAAGAGGGTCTCAGCCCCGCATCGGTTGCCGAGCGAATTATCGCTGGAATCGAAGCTGGTGAAACTGAAATCCCACCTGCTCTATTTAGTTAGAAACGCGATCGGGTGCGTGAGCCTCAATGAGTGCGTCCATGTAGTCGGCACTTTCTAGCTCGAGAGTTGAACACGAATTCAATACTTCAATCACTTGCGGGTCGGGATGTGTTGCCGCAATTCGCTGCCATGCCCCCGCACCTTGACGCTCGGCATTTGCTTGAATGCGCAACTGGTCCCACACGGAAAATCGTGAGAAGACTTCGTAATAGGTGTCGAGTGCACCAGGAAGTGGAGCTTCAAGCTTCTCGCGCAACGATTCATCTAAATGAAAAGCACCTTCAATACGGTTGGCAATTTCATCTTCTGCTTCAGAACACTTCATGAGGCCCTCTGCGTGTTCTGGCAGCATTTCTGCCCAACCGCGATAGCGCGATGCAGCACCACGCTCAAGTAGAGCAAGGAAGCGCGGTGTAATTTCTGGTGGAACCTGAGAAATGTATGGAGACAAGAGTTCGCCGAAGCGTGGGATGACAAGTTCGCTCATGGTGTGACCTTAGTGAAGTATCGGCGACGGGGTCTATTTGCGCGTGCGGTTGGTGAGAAATGCGCCAGCGAGCGCAACGCCACAACCCACCAGAGAGAGCCCAGCAACTACTTCATCACGAATCACTGCTCCGAGGAACAAAGCCACGACCGGCATGATGTAGGTGGTCACCGATGTACGAGTGCTGCCCACTCGACCTGCCAGGGTGGTGGTGAGCGCATAGGCAATTCCTGTGCCACCTACTCCAAGGCCCACCATGGCAAAGAGTGAGTGCCAGGCGAAGGAACTGCTGGGGATTGTGGCAATGCCAAAGGGGGCGGTAAGAACAAGGGCCACTACTTGGGCGCGAACAATAACGGGCAGTGCGCCGTGTTTTTGTTGAAGCGGAACCGCAAGGTTTAACGCAATGCCATAGCAGCACAACGCACTCATAATGAGCACAACACCAAATGCACTCGATGATGTTTTGTTCGCTGTGGGAATTGCAATGAGCAAGACGCCACCAAAGCCAACAAGCAACCCGAGAACTTGGTTGCGATGTGGAAAGCGTTTATGCATGAGCGAAGCAACCGTTGCAACAAACAACGGGGTAGCACCATTGAGCATGCCGGTCACGCTGCTTGAAACATGTTGCTCGGCAAAAGGAAAAAGACTCAGTGGAATTGCTATCCAGAACACTCCGAGTAATGCAATGGATGGCAGATCTTTCTTGGGAATGTGCTTGCGCGATTGTGGGAATGCAATGAGTGCAAGGAAGCCAAAAAGAATCCGCAAGGGAGTAATGAGTGCTGGCTCAAAAGCATCGAGACCTTCTGCAATAAAAAAGAAACTCGAACCCCAAATCAGCCCGGGTATGACCAGCAGCAACCAATCGCTGCGACCCATGCGGTAGTCGCTATGGGCTGTGGAAGTGCTCACTCGAGCGAAGCCACAACAAGTGGGTGCAAGCTAGGCCAAGCGGAAGCAAACCCTGGGTGCAGCTCATAGGTGTGCACAGAGTCGATATGCACCCAATGCAAGTCAGCCGATTCTGCATTTGCTATTCCGGCATTCGCGTCGCCATGGCAATGGGCAATCACGGTGTCGTATCGCCATGGGCCGTGGTCATCGGAGAAGGTGTGCACCACGGTGAGGTGATGCTCGTGAATGCCTACTTCTTCAAATGCTTCACGTTTTGCTGCGGCAATGGAATCTTCATGTGAGTCGAGTGCTCCACCTGGTAATGCCCAAGTGCCACCACCGTGGGTCCATTCAGCGCGTAACTGCAACAATACGTGGGGCTCGGGTGTATCGCGGCGTACTAATAGCAAGCCAGCAGCGCCGTACAAACCCCAATGGTGGCCGCCACAATCACAACGCACCCAACCATCTCCATCACGTAATCCCATACGTCTCACACTATGTGATCACAACGCCCACTATCGTTTCCCTATGGCACGCCCACCTGTTTCACTTCATGCCTTAGCTGCCGCCCGAGGCGATGTTCCTGCCGACATTTTGTTGAAAGGCGGGCGAGTGCTCTCGCCAACTACGCGCGAATGGGTGACCACCGACCTTGCCATTGCCGATGGAGTAGTGGTGGGGTGGGGAGAGCGTGATGCCCATGAAATCATCAATGTTGATGGCGCATCTTTGGTGGCTGGTTTTGTTGATGCACATATGCATTTGGAGTCGTCAAAACTCTGGGTCGATGAATATGTCAAAGCAGTTCTGCCAAATGGAACCACTGCGGTTGCTGCAGACCCACATGAAATTGCCAATGTGGCTGGTCTTGAAGGAATACGTGCACTTGTTGATGCTGCAGAAAAAATGCCGTTCACATTTGGTGTAGCTGCATCGTCGTGTGTGCCAGCATCTCCTTTTGAAAGTGCGGGCGCTGCATTTTCTGCTGCCGATGTCAAAACAATTATCGACGAGTTGGGGGCCATTGGCGTTGCGGAAGTGATGAACTATCCAGCAGTCATTAATGGCGACCCCATGTTTCGCGACATCATTGCTTCTGCTGGTTGGCGCAAAGTAGATGGTCATGCACCGGGCTTGCGTGGACGCGCACTCGATGCGTATTTAGCTGCAGGCATTGAAAGCGACCACGAATGTTTCGCACTCGACGAAGCGCATGAAAAACGCCAAAAGGGAATGTGGGTTTTTCTGCGTCAAGGTTCGGTGTGTCAAGACCTCTTAGAGCTTTTGCCAACAGTGTTGAGCCATGGACCGATGTGCACAGCTTTTTGCAGCGACGACCGCGAGCCCGATCTCTTGCGCGATGAAGGCCACATCAATCATTGCTTGCGTTTGGCTGTGGAAGGTGGGCTCAATGAAATTGACGCGCTGATTGTTGCGTCATTTCTTCCAGCGATGTATCACAACTTTTTCCATCTCGGTCAACTCGGGCCCGGTTATCAAGCCGACGTTGCCGTATTCGACACGCTGCAAGGTTTCAAACCATCGCTCGTTCTGCAACGTGGAAAAATAGTTGCGCGTAATGGTGTCATTGAACCTGGTGCAGTGCCCGTATTGGAAGCCCCACAAAGTTTGTACAACCGTGTGCGCTTACATCACGTACCAACAGCAGCAGAACTCACTATCGACGAACCAGCCAACGGGAAAGCACGCGTTATCGGTGTGACCTCAAAAACGGTACGCACTAAGTCGCTCATTTTGGATGTCAGCGATGAGACAAACGACATCGCGCGTATTGCTGTTGTAGAGCGCCATAAGGCAACGGGCCGCATTGGTCTTGCCTACGTTTCTGGCTATGGCATTCAGCGTGGTGCAATTGCATCAACCGTGGCGCACGATGCACACAACATCATGGTGGTAGGTGCACGCGATGCAAGTGGCCCAGCCGATATGTCTGTCGCTATTGCTCGCGTTGCCGAAATGGGTGGCGGGCAAGTGGTGGTTGTCGACGGCAAAGTGGTTGCTGAGGTCGCATTACCTATTGCGGGTCTCATGAGCCCGAAACCATTGCTCGAAGTAGCTGGTGAAATCGATCGTGTAGTGGAAGCCGCTCGCGAACTCGGCATCACGCTCGATGCACCGTTTATGGCGTTGTCGTTCCTGGGTCTATCGGTCATTCCCGACCTACGCATCACCGACCATGGGCTCATCGACGTCAATGAGTTCGCCGTCGTTCCCGTCTCCCTCTGACCCCAAGTGTTCTCATAACCCAAAGTGTTCTCGGCGCCGTATGTACCGCTTTTTGCAACATTTTGCGCCGAGAAATAAAAAGAAGTGTTGAGCATTCGCTCCGTAGGCTCAAGGGATGTCCGTACCTCTGACCCCCATCACACTTGAGGGTCGTTTTGTACGTCTCTTGCCACTAACGAATGCACATGTACGCCCACTGTTGTCGGCTGCTGCTGGTTCTCGTGAAAGTTTTCAGTACACCTGGGTACCTGAACCAACTACTGCCGATATCACTCGCTACATCAGTGCAGCAGTTGCAGCATTTGAAGCAGGAACGGCGCATCCGTTTGTGACCGTGCGCATCGATTCGCCCGACACGGTGGTGGGGTCAACACGTTTTATGAATCTTGAGTATTGGGCCGATGCAACAGGGCACCCGAGCACACGCGATTTTCCCGATGCAGTAGAAATCGGTGCAACATGGCTCTCGCACGATGCCCAACGTACTCAAGTAAATACCGAGGCAAAATTATTGATGCTTACCTACGCCTTCGAAACGTGGGGAGTACAGCGAGTTGTCTTGCGTACCGATGCCCGTAATGCAAAATCACGAGCAAACATCGAACGCATTGGTGCACAGTACGAAGGAACGTTGCGCCATCACATGCACTCAACTGATGGCGACAATAACGGCCTTCGCAACACGGCCGTCTACTCCATCATTCGTCAGGAATGGGATGCCGTGAAGGCGCAACTTCAGGCAAAACTGGCGGAGTAGAAAAGTACCCGCCAGTTTCTCGGCGCGAAATGTTGCGATTCGCGGCA
>JAURNB010000196.1 GCA_030830415.1 Acidimicrobiales bacterium
CCAAGCAACACTCGACGCTGTTCTCGCTGGTGTCGACATTATTTGGCACGCTTCGTTTCTTGGCGACCGCGCACTCGAAGCAATTATCGAGAAGAAGACAGCTGTTGGGCCAGTCTTTACCTTCCTTGCAAACTTGGCCGAATACGGCGCCAAAGTAGGAGCCACCGCAAGTGTGCAATCAACTTTTGCCGGCGAGTTGGAACACACTGGGGCCCGATTACGCCAGGCATACGATGCAGGCGTGCCACTTCTTTGTGGTTCGGAAAGCGGCTTTTCCATTACTCCTTACGGCAACTGGCATGCTCGCGAAATGGAAGTGTTCGTACAGCACATGGGCCTCACCCCGTTGCAAGCAATTTCATGTGCCACCTACACCAACGCTCATGCGCTCCAACAATTTGGTCAAGTTGGCATCATTGCCCCCGGTGCACAAGCCGACATATTGGTGCTCGATGGCCATCCTGAAAAAGATGTTGCCGTATTAGGAAACAAGAGCTCCTTTCGTCATCTTTTCAAAAAGGGACGCGCAATTACATTGGCCGAAGTGCCCGAGCGCTCACTATTGCGCGGAGAACGTGTAGAGCCATGGTCAGCACAACTCTTGAAATGGGATCTCATTCATCGGAAGTGAGTGCATTGCCTAAGGTTTCGCGCCATTTGCCAATATCTACGTAATCACGAAAAGCAGTAATTTTTTGCGCGACTAGGTCTACCTCAACCACGCAATGACAGGGCACCGCATATTTTTGACCCTTGATCCAAAAACAATCGAGCCGCTCGCAATGCACACGATGCTCAGCGGTCGCAATGGTGCGAATTTGCCATTCGATACGTTCGCTGCGCGTCACAATGGGGCGAAATATTTCAATGATTGCGTTTCTCCCCACGGATGGCTCGTAAGGAATGTTGCTATAGGTGGCATTTTCGGCAAAATGGGTGCCAATTGCGTCAAGATCGCCACTTTCCACTGCAGTAAATAGACTGAGCACAATCTGTTCAGGGGTCATTGCCGACAGAGTACAACGAAACGTCAGGGGAACATATGAAACGAGCAATAGTCACTGGTGCCGGCCGCGGTATCGGGCTTGCCATTGCACAACGGCTCGCTGCTGAAGGCTGGGTTGTTGGTGTTCTCGACACCAATGAAGCCGAGGTGAAGAAGGCTGTTGCGAGTATTGCGCACTCCATTGCCCTCGTTGCCGATATTTCACAACCCGATTCCGTTGCTGCAGCTCTCGAAACTTTCGGAGAAGCTCCGCACTGCCTGGTGAACAATGCTGGCATTGTGCGATTCGGGCCACTCCTCACACTGAGTCACAGCGACTTCTCGGCGGTTGTCAACGTCAATCTCGTCGGCACTTTCAATATGGCACGCGCTGTAGCTCAAAAAATGATCGACGCGCACGTTCAAGGAACCATCATCAATGTCACTTCAATGAATGGTGTTGCACCTGGGCCAAATGCAGGTGCATACGGTGCCACAAAATCGGCCATCGCGCTGATGACCCAACAAATGGCAATTGAATGGGGGCCACTCGGCATTCGCGTGAATGCCATTGCACCAGGTCTCATCCTTGCCGGCATGAGCGACCCCATCTACGCCGACCCAGTAGTGCGTGAAGCGCGCGAATCGCGTGTTCCGCTGGGGCGTTTAGGAACAGCGGAAGACATTGCCAACACAGTTGTCTTTTTGTCATCTGACCAATCGTCATATATGACGGGTCAAAATTTGCTCATCGACGGCGGTGTCACCATGAGTGTGATCTCTAGCCTTCCTCGCCCTGCGAGTGTTGACTCCGTCGGCATTAAAGATTCTCAAAAGAAGTAGGTCACCATGCGCTCAATGAAAGACATGTCTGTTCTCATTACTGGTGGTGGTTCAGGTATTGGTGAAGAAGCCGCTCGCTATTACGCAGAGAACGGTGCAAAAGTAACCATTTGTGGCCGGCGAGAAGAGAAAATTCGTGCGGTTGCACAAAGTATTGGCCCGCTGTGCACATGGGTGGTGGCCGACGTAACAAAAACAGCCGATCTCAAAAAAATTGTTACTCACTGCGTTGAACATGGCGGGGGTATTGATGCTCTCATTTCGAATGCCGGCAACATGTTGCGCCGATCCATTGGTGATTGGACCGAAGAATCACTTATCGACATTTTCCACACCAATGTGGTTGCTGGCATGTTGCTCAGCCAAGAAGCCCTGCCGCATCTTGTGCAAAGAAAAGGCTGCATCATTTTCATTGGCTCGGTGTACACACAGCGGGCCTTCCCCGGCGCCGCCCCCTATGCAGCTACCAAAGGCGCACTGGAAGCACTCGTTAAAGTGCTCGCTTCAGAAGTTGGTCCAAAGGGCGTGCGTGTTGGCGCTGTGCGCCCAGGTGCCGTACTCACAGAAATTAATGAACGCTCTGGTGACTTTACGCATGAAGAAGCAGCAGCACGTTTAGAGTCGATGGCAAATCAACATGTACTTGGTCGCACGGGAACAGCACGAGAAATTGCTGAAGGCATTGCCTATCTCACATGCGCCGAGTGGGTTACAGGAGACGTATTAGCAATTGACGGCGGCCTTGGCCTTGGCGTCACCATATAAAGCGAATTGAGGCACCATGAGCGAATTAACACCATTGACCGTCAACACATTTGAAGACGCAAAAGAGATTTATCGTCAAAAGAGTTTGCGCCAAGCGCTATACGACGCAGGCGAAATAGTGATGTCTGGCGTTTTGGTCAACCTTCATGGCGACGAACACCGTGCCCGACGACGACTTGAGAACCGTTTGTTCCGTCGTGAAACACTCGTGAGTTACGAACGCGACTTCTTCCCTTCCATTATTGATGCCACTTTAAAACCCTACGTTGCTCAGGGTTCCGCAGAACTTGTACATATGTCGCATCAACTCATGATGAACCTCGC
>JAURNB010000024.1 GCA_030830415.1 Acidimicrobiales bacterium
ATGAGTTTTCCATTTTGCATAATGTCGAGCGTTTCGAAAACGCCGGTGAGATGCAGGGTATTGATGAGGGAAACCACTGGGCCTTCATCGGCAAGGATGTTGTTCCATGCCAATGTTCGAATGAGATACGACGTGAAAAAGGGAACAACAACAAGCCCTAAAAGAACGTTGCGATACTTCCCACCACGAAATGCAATGAAATACGCGAGTGGATAACCGATGACAACAGTGAGGAGCGTCGCAATTCCGGCATAACTAAAACTACGAATGAACTGCGGTCTGAATTTTGTTAACGCGATGCGGTAGTTCTCGAAGTTCCAGGTGAAATCGGGGAAGAAGTCAAAACGGCCTGCCTTGCTCGACAGTGACATCACCACCATCGACCACAATGGCGCAAGAAAGAAAAGGCAAAGCCAAATCATTCCTGGTTTCAAAAGCCCATAGGGAGCAAGTGATTTTCGCGCCTCAAGCCCACCGGCAAATGCCGTGTAGATGAGACCCACCACCATGGCGAGCATGGCAACAGCCACGAGCAGCGAACTCGGACCTTTTACCCATTGCGCAGCGAGAGCTACGGCACCCAAGCCAAGGCCCAGCATGACCCCAAGCCCAACATTTTCAGGGCGCGACGAAAGAGAGGCGCTCCATTTTTTACCTGCAGAAACGACTGAAGTCACTGAGTGGAAGAGTTAAGCGCCCGTAATGGAGGCAAAGGCTTCGTCGAACTTGGCTTCTTCTTCTTCAGCAAGTGCGCCCCAGCTCTGCAACAGTGCGAACGTGGCCGCATCGGGGAAAAGGAGTGGGTCTTCGGCAAGCTTTGCATTGTCGCCGCCCATCTTGACCAATTCCTCTTGCACACCTTTGACAGGTGACAGGTATTGCACATATGCCGTGAGGCGAGCAGCATTCACTGGGTCGTATAGGAAGTTCATCCACTTGGCAACGGCGTCGCCATTTTGAGAACCCTTCATCCACACCATGGTGTCGTACCAACTGGTGCCACCTTCTTCAGGAACAATGAACTTCACATCGGGGTTGTCTTTGGTGAGTTGCAACACGTCGCCCGACCAAGCAACACATGCAGCGAAGTTTCCTGCGCTCAAGTCGTCGACATAGTCGTTACCAGTAAAGGAACGAATCTGGCCCTCGCTCTTTGCCTTTTCCAATTTGTCGAAAGCTACCGATGCTTGGTCGAAGGTGGCGATGTCGGTAATTTTCTTGCCTTCGCCCATCAAGATGAGGCCGATGGTGTCGCGCATCTCGGTGAGCATTCCAATTTTGCCCTTGAAGGCCGGGTCGAAGAGATCAGAAACACTCTTCAATTCGCGACCCGTAATTTTCAAGTTGTAGGCAATACCAGCGATACCCGTTTGATAAGGCAAGTTGTACTCGTCGTTCTTGTCCCACGACTGTCCACTCAAGTCATCACGCAAGTTGACGAAGTTCGGAATATCGGCTTTTGGAAGTTTCTGCACCCAACCCAGTTGCACAAGGCGCGCTGCCATCCAAAATGTTGGCGCCAAAATGTCGGGAGCAATCGTTTTGCCCTTCGACATCTCGGGTTGGATCTTCGCGAAGTATTCGTTGTTGTCGTTGAAAGCTTCGGTGTACTTCAAAGAAACACCAGATGCTGCCTGGAACAGGCCAATGGTTTCTTCGTCCATGTACCCAGGCCAGTTCTCGAAGAACAATGAACTGTCACCGCCACCACCGACGGTGTCGGCTGTTGAACCTGAATCGCTGCCACATGCTGCGAGCAATGCTGGCAAAGAAAGGGCACCAGCACCCATGAGACCACCGCGGATGAGGAAGTCACGACGATTGAGACGTGATGCCTGAACAGACTTTGGTGTTGTCGTGCGGCGAGTATTCATGGTGGCTCCTTCATTCATACAGCGAGGCTGCAGATTCTTTGTGTGGGTTATCACTTCTCTTTGGTGAGAGGGCTATGGACTGAACAGGGAAAACGTTAGTGGATATAAATCAGAAAATGAGCATTTACAAAGCGGCTTCGATGGATTCAAGGTTGGTGGTGGTTGCTCCTGCGAGTTCTGGCCACCCGTCGAGCACATACGGTGACGCCGAAAGCCACGAGAGCCATACAGCAGCCCCAGGACGCAAAAATGGCAGGTCGACATCGCCCCCCACTACTGCGGTGACTTCGGTGCCATTGTCGAGCTGCAACACCAAGCGTACAGCCGAGCCCTGGAAGACCACGTCGGTCACTTCAGCCTGAAGCGCGTCGCCTGCTGGGCGCTCAACGGTGACATGAAGGTGTTCTGGGCGCAACATGACGGTCACTTCTTCACCAGTTGCCCAAGTGACATCGCTGGCCACGTTGTCTCGGGTGACCGTCACTGTTCCCCCGCCCTGCAGCTCCACTGTTCCGCCCGCTGAGTCGAACTGACTGACCGTTGAGGGCAAAAGGTTTGCCGAACCAATAAACCCAGCGACAAAGAGCGACTCGGGCTTCTTGTAAATATCGACCGGCGTGCCAATTTGTTCAACGACACCCTGGCTCATGACCGCAATGCGATCGCTCATCGTGAGCGCTTCGCCTTGGTCGTGAGTAACAAACACAAAAGTGATTTCGACTTCTCGTTGAATTCGTTTCAATTCAATTTGCATGGCCTCACGGAGTTTGAGGTCGAGTGCTGCTAGAGGCTCATCGAGCAAAAGCGCACTGGGGTAGTTCACTAGTGCACGGGCAAGAGCGACACGTTGTTGTTGCCCACCCGATAACTGACTGGGGCGACGATCGGCAAACTCTGCCAAGCGCACCACGTCGAGCATGTCGCCCACGCGCTTTTTCACTTCAGATTCATCGAGTTTTTTACTACGAGGCCCAAATGCAATGTTGTCGGCAACGCTCATATGCGGAAACAGCGCGTATTGCTGGAAAACAGTATTGACGTTGCGCTTGTACGGCGGAACAGTTGAGACGTTGACACCTTCCA
>JAURNB010000197.1 GCA_030830415.1 Acidimicrobiales bacterium
ATGGCTCCAACCGCGCACCGCAGGTCGAGCCAACTTGCCCGACAAATGACCATCGCGGGCGGCCATCCAAGGTGGGGCAGCAGGAAAAACAATGAACGTGGCAACGCCCATGAAAAGAACGGTGGCAAGGCGGCGCATGTAACGCACCCATTGATCTCTGTTGCGAATCCACAAGGCAACTGCGGCAGCCATTGGCACGCAAAAGTGAGTGAAATACACCATGGAGCCAACAACGTCGTACCAACGCACTGAAGCGGCCTCATAGAAGTGGCGTTGCATCCACACGTTGGGGTCGGTGCCAAAAAAGAAGAACCTGTCGACGTTACGTGGCGCAAAGACTTGAATAGGCATGCCGAGTTGGTCGGCAATTCCGCGGCTGTAGTCGTAGGCGAACCACATCGCGACAAAGAGGGAAAAGTCGCGCAACATCAGCCATTGACGTTCACGCGATCGCCCAAGGTTTCCTGTAATGAAGCCACCGAGTACCCATGCAAGTACGGCAATGCGGTCGGTGGGGATCCCGTTAGTGATTCCCGACCAAATAAATGCAATGACGTAAACGATGAGCGCAGCGGTGCGGAGATGCCGCAGCTGCACGGGAATTACTTCGAGGCCTCTTCAAGCGCACGACGCACAAGCACCTTGGCAAGGTGTGTGCGGTATTCAGCACTTGCGTTGAGGTCGCTTTGTGGGTCGGCTTGAGCGGCAGCAAGTTCTGCGGCATCGGCAACCGATGCACCAGATGCCAATGCTATGGCTACATCTGTTGCGAGAACAGGCGTAGAGCCCATGTTGACGAGCGCAACGCCAGAGCCGCCATTACCGCGCCATGCGGCAACACCAACAATGGCCCAATCTTGAGCGCGGCGATTGAACTTCTGGAAGCTCCATCCGGCACCGTTCATTTTTGGAACACGAATTTCAGTGAGCATTTCGTCGGGGCGAAGCGCCGATTCAAGAAAGCCCTTGTAGAAATCGGTGGCTGCAATTTCACGCGTTCCAGATGCACCTTGAACAACGTATGTTGCACCTAAAGCAAGAGTGGTTGCAGGAAGGTCGCTCGCCGAGTCGGCGTGAGCAATAGAACCACCAATGGTGCCGCGGTGACGCACTTGCGGGTCACCAACGTGGCCTGCTGCACATGCAAGAAGGGGAACATGTTGTTTCACGATGGATGAAGTTTCAACATCCATGTGACGTGTGAGTGCGCCAATTGCAATGTAGCTACCGGCATCGGTGATGTATGAAAGATCTTTCAAGCGACCAATGTCGACGAGCACGCTGGGTGCAGCGAGGCGCAATTTCATGAGGGGAAGAAGTGAGTGTCCGCCAGCAAGGAACTTGGCGTCTTCACCGTATTCGGTGACCAGGCTGATGGCTTCGGCAGCACTAGATGCACGCTTGTAATCGAAAAGTGAAGGAATCATTATTTGCCGCCCTTTGCACAAGCGAGAATGGATTGAACAATGTTGTGGTAGCCAGTGCAACGGCACAAGTTGCCCTCAAGGCCAATACGCACTTCGTCTTCTGTTGGGTTTGGGTTTTCGTTCAGCAAACCAATAGCTGCCATGACCATTCCGGGGGTACAAAAGCCGCACTGCAAACCATGGTTCTGCATGAAGGCTTCTTGCATTGGATGCATTTTTCCATCGGTAGCGAGACCTTCAATAGTGGTGACCTGTGAGCCATCGGCTTGCACGGCAAGAACGGTGCAGCTCTTCACGGCTTCGCCATCGAGGTGGAGCGAGCATGCGCCACAGCTTGATGTGTCGCAACCGATGTTGGTGCCGGTGAGGCCAAGGTCTTCACGCACGTATTGAACAAGCAAAGTGCGTGGCTCAACATCACTTTCGTGAGTCTGACCGTTAACAGTGACGCTGATCTTCATGGTTCCCCTTTACGCAACTCTCTGGTTGCCACACCTATTATGCCTCAACTGTAGTGGCGGCAACTCAGGAGAAGGAACCCGAAATGGGCCATTTAGCGGTCGAGTGAGTCGAGTCCGCGGCGTGCAAACCACAAAGTGAGCACCGAAAGGCCCACAAGGGCAACCAAGCCACCCCAAACGCCATCCCAGGTGACATCGCCCAGGAAACCCTGGCGAGACAGCCGCAAGATATTGGTAGCCGGGTTATAGCGGGCAACGGTGTGTAGCCAGCCGGTCATCACGTTGAGTGGGGTTTGTGCAGAAGACAAAAACATGGTGAGGAACAAGGTGAGTTGCATAATTGCCGCTCCACGCATGTCGCGAAACCGAAAGGCAATACCCAGACCCCAACCTGCAGACACCGTCGACAGCCCGAGTGCTGCGATGTACAACATGGCCAGTCCAACGACACCTGAAGTGGGTCGTGCTCCAAAACCAATACTCACGAGGAGAACAACGGTCACAACAACCAAGGTGCGTATGTAACACGAAATGAGTGGGCCAATGATGAGGGAGCGTCGCGGAGTAGGAGCCATACGCAAACGATCGAAGAATCCATTTTCCATGTCTTTGATGGCGGAGAAACCGAGCCCCACACCACCGAAGGCGGCACCCATACAAACAGCAAGAGGCATGTACCAGTTGATGCTGCGATCGGTAGGGAAGCCAGGAACTTTCGTGATGGCAAAAAAGGTGCCTGCAAATGCGATGCTTTGAAAAATCGGCATCGCGAGTGTTGGCAAAAAGGTTGAGGGCATTCGGCGCGTATTGCGCAAGGCTCGTGTTGAGAGTGCCGAAGCGCTACGCATTGTTGTTCCAGCGAATTCGGAAGGGGATGTTGTGCTCATTGTGCAGCGATCCTTTGCGCAAGTGCTCGTAAAGCAAGAGTGAATGAAACAATCATGATTGCAATGGGCACCAAAATTGCGCGTGCTATTGCGCCGCTACTTAAGCCATCAATGCATATGTCGCGCATCCCTTCAATGAGATGCGAAATCGGGTTGAAGTCGGCGATGTGTTTGTATGCGCCGCTCATGGTTTGGCGTGGGAAAAACGCACTAGAAAAAAAGAGCATGATGAACACGAGTGGGAAGATTCCTTGAACCGCTTCCGATGAACCAGTTTTGAGTGCAGCTGCTGCCATGAAACCGCTAATGGCAATGGCAATGAGCCCACCACTAACAACCATGATGAGAACACCCAGGGGGCCACCTTTGATGCTCATGCCAAAAGGCAATAACAGCAAAGAGAAAAAGAGCGTTTGAAATGCTCCATACGCAGCAGCGCCAGCAAGACGCCCCACAAGAATGCCAAGTCGTGAAGATGGTGCTGCCATCAACCTGTAGAAAAAGCCATTTTCAATGTCGGTTGCCAGTGCGCTTCCACTTTGTACAGAACCAAAGAGAACGCCTTGAACAATGGTGCCGGCCAAACTGAAATCGAGGAACGAATCAACTTTGGGGAAACCAGGAAGATTGATTGCGCGACCAAACGAGGAAGTACCAAGAGCGGCAAAGAACAACGGAAAGATCATTGAGGGAACAACGAGTGCAGGTTGACGCCAAAGTGCAAGCACTGAACGTTTTGACATAGCGACTGTTTGGCGAAAACCAATGCGCCAGTTGTGGTTCATTGCAGCGGTGGATTGCACTGAGAGAGTGGCGGTCATTGCTTCGCGCCTTCGAGGCGGTACCCAGTTGCTTCAGCAAAAACATCGTCGAGGCTTGGTTCATTCAACTCAAGATGCTGAACACGAATGCCTGCTTCATCGAGGCGACGAACAACGTCGGTGACTGCTTCGACGCCGGCGTTGAGCCCAACACCCAGTGTGCCTTCAGCGGTGGGGCGCATATCGCCGAACTCTTTGAGCACTTGTGTTGCGGTGTCTGAGAGATGTGTTGCCACTGTGATGAGCAATGTGGGTGCACCCACTTGTGCTTTCAAGTCACGTGGTGTTCCTTCACAAACAATTTTCCCGTGGTCGATAATGGCAATGCGATCGGCAAGCTGATCGGCCTCTTCGAGGTATTGCGTGGTAAGCAACACCGTGGTGCCTTCGCTGTTCAATCGTTTCACTTCCTCCCACAACGTGAGTCGACTCATGGGGTCGAGGCCAGTGGTGGGTTCATCGAGAAAGAGCACAGTGGGTTGGTGAATGAGCGACAGCGCAAGGTCGAGACGACGGCGCATTCCGCCAGAGTACGTACCAACACGCCGATCTGCTGCGGCTGTGAGGCCGACACGTTCAAGGAGCTCATCGGCACGCTTTTTCATTTGATTCGCTGGAATGCCGTATAACACTGCTTGCAATTCGAGTAATTCGTTTCCCGTCATGAGCGGGTCGATTGCGGCATCTTGCAAAGCCACGCCAATGCTGCGCCGTACTTTGTCGGCATCTTTCACAATGTCGTAGCCCGCAACAAACGCCTGACCAGCGCTTGGACGTAAGAGGGTGGTGAGCATGCGCACCGTGGTGCTCTTGCCTGCTCCGTTTGGCCCAAGAAAGCCAAAGATCTCGCCTTCTTTGACTTCGAGGTCGACGCCGTCAACGGCTTTGATGGGCTCGTCTTTGGATCCGAAATAGCGCGCAAGACCAGTAGCAATAATGGGGGAAGTCATTCACCCACTATGCCACCTGGATAGTTGCTTACTACAATCATCGACCTCAGAAGAGGTGTGAATTATTTGGCAGCGGCAATGGCCAGCCACACGCGTTCTGCGGTGGTGGGCATGTCGATGTGGCGCACACCAAGGTGAGACACAGCATCAACAACAGCTGATTGCACTGCTGGGGTCGAACCAATGGTTCCTGATTCACCGATGCCTTTTGCGCCAAGTGGGTTGAGGAATGTTGGTGTCTCCATATGCACTACTTCAAAGCTAGGAAGTTCAGCAGCGGAGATAAATGCGTAGTCGGCCAAGTTGGAAGTGATGGGGTTGCCATCGGCGTCGTAACGCACTTCTTCTAACAATGCTTGCGCCGTGCCTTGGGCTACGCCACCGTGAATTTGTCCTTCAAGAAGAAGTGGGTTGAGAACGCGACCAGCGTCGTCGCAAGCAACGTGGCGCAGGTGCTTGACCTTGCCTGTTTCTGTATCGACTTCAACAACAGCAACGTGTGCACCAAAGGGGAAAGTTGCGCCTTCTGCAATGAAGACACCTTCTTGAACCAGACCGCCGTTACCTTTCATGGAGACAGCAATGTCGGCCCAGCTCTTCGCTACTGCAGGTGTACCAGCAACATGGAAAACAGCGCGGTCTTTGTCGAGCACAACGTCGGCCTCGTTTGCTTCAAGCAAGCGAGCAGCAATTTTCTTTGCATTGTCGACGAGTTCAATGGAGACCTGGTTGACAGCGGCTCCACCTTGTTGCAGTGAACGCGAACCCATGGTTCCGCCACCTACAGGAACGAGGTCGGTATCGCCCCAGACAAGATCGATCATGTCCATAGGAATACCGGTTTGCTCTGCGGCGATCATCGACCACGAAGTGGCATGACCTTGGCCGTGAGGGCTTGTTCCGGTGTACACCACTGCGCGTCCGTTTTCTAAGACTTCAATTTTTGCTGCTTCACTCATTGGTGGAACACCGCCGGTGATTTCAACATAAACCGACACGCCAATACCGAGTTGCTTTTGGTCACCAGCAGCGCGACGACGAGCTTGTTCGGCGCGCAACTCTGTGTAGTTGGCAGCAGCTAAGGCTTTGTCGAGTGCACCTTCGTAGTCGCCAACGTCGTAGTTCTGGCCAATAGAAGTGGTGTGATTGTGCATGAACTTAGGAATGAGGTTCATGCGGCGAACATCAACAGGGTCTTTGCCAATTTCGGCAGCAAACATGTCGATAGCACGCTCAGCTGCAGCAGTTGCCTCGGGGCGACCTGCACCGCGGTATGCAGTAGTTGGTGTTGTATTGGTAACAACAGAAGTTGTACGCACTTCAATGACGGGGATGTCGTAAACAGCAGACGACATCGGGCGTGTCATGAATGGAGCAAGGATGGTTCCCATGTCGACCCATGCACCTGAGTCTTGGAGGACGTGCATTTGGTATGCCTGAACTTTTCCTGCACGAGTTCCGCCAATGGTGACGTACTGAACCTGCGCGCGACCATGACCAAGGCCCACCATGCTTTCGCTGCGGGTTTCGCGCCAACGCAATGCACGGCCTACTTTTTTGGCGAGTATGCCGAGAAGCATTTCTTCGGGGTAGACGCCGATTTTGGCACCGAAGCCGCCGCCAACGTCGGGAGTAATGACGCGAATTTGAGTGTCGTCGAGGCCAAGAGCTGCCTTGATGCCATCGCGTGCACCTTGTGCGTGTTGTGTACTCAACCACTGAAAGAGGCGACCGTCGACCCATGCAACTGCAGAGCCACGCACTTCAAGTGGGCATGGTGCAACACGCTGGTTGACAAAGCGACCTTTTACAACAACTTCGCAGTTAGCGAAAATAGCGTCGCCAGTGTTGTCGGGCATGCCAAGAGCAGTGGTGTCGAACACCACGTTGCTGCCGCACTCTTCGTAAATGAGATTGGTGCTTGCCATGGATTCTTCAATGTCGATGAGCGCTGGGAGCACGTCGTAATCGACGATGACGAGTTCTGCGGCATCTTCACCCTGTTCGCGTGTTTCAGTAATAACAGCAGCAATGGGTTCGCCAACGTAGCGAACTTTTTTGCGCGCAAGCAATGTGCGCTTTGCCATGGGGTTGAAAGTGGCAGGCATTTCGGGAAGGTCGAGGCTGTCACCGGTGAAGACAGCAATGACGCCCGGAGAATTCAGTGCATCGGAAGTATCGATGCCGGTAATGATTCCGTGTGCAACCGAGCTACGCACATAAGTAACGTGCGCAGCACCCGTGAGAAGCGGTTCGTGTTGTAGGTCGTCGACGTATTCGCCACCTGTGGTGAGAAACTTTGGGTCTTCTTTACGAATGACGCGGTTACCGAGAATACTTCCACCCATGAGGGCCCCCTGTGAACTGAATGATCTTGAGCTACTACTTAACTCAGACACTACAGAAGGTTTCTAGGGTTGCAGAAGTGGACCCAAAGATCCGGGCTGTTGAGCCCCGTTTTTCTGTGCCGCGGCGGCTCGAACGGCAAGAATATTCGTCACAACGTTGTATGGCCACCCTGCAGGCAGGGCGATGTCGAGGGCAGGGGTCTCTAAGAGGGCAAGGCGCTTTTCGCCAGGCAGCAGATAGCCCAGTTCCTTGCGGGCAGTTTCGCGGATGCCTTCAGGGGTCTGTAACCGTTGAATTTCCGTTTGCAGTTGTTCGTTGGCATCTTCAAGCGCCGCAAACTCTTTTTGGCGTTGGGTGATATCGCCACGTTGGCTGATGAGGCCCTTCACCGGTAACCCAATGAGGGCAACGGCAAGTGCCACCAAAATGACCACCGAAACGGTGAGCGTGATGTTGCGCGAGATGGCACGCTGGAAAAGCTTGTTGTCTACATGGACAGGTCGCGTGAGATCGCGAACAGGAGAGCGTGTAGGCATCCTTCTATTGTGCCGTGTGAACACCTCAATATGGTGTCATTGGTGTTTCGGTGCTTATCGCAACGGGGCGAGGGCGTCGCGACCGCGGAATGCAGCGCTATCGCCCAGAATCTCTTCAATACGGAGCAGTTGGTTGTACTTAGCAACACGGTCGCTTCGGGCTGGTGCACCTGTTTTGATTTGTCCGCAATTGGTGGCAACGGCCAGGTCGGCAATGGTGGCATCTTCGGTTTCGCCACTGCGGTGGCTCATGACGCTTGTGTATTGGTGACGTGTGGCGAGCTCAACAGTTTCGAGGGTCTCTGTGAGTGAACCAATTTGGTTCACTTTAATGAGCACGCTGTTGGCAACATTTTGGTCGATGCCCATGCGTAAGCGGCGAGCATTGGTCACAAAAAGATCGTCTCCAACAAGTTGTACCTGAGAACCAATTGCTTGGGTGAGTAGCGACCAGCCGGCCCAGTCGTCTTCAGACATTGCGTCTTCAACAGAGACAATGGGGTAGTTGTTCACGAGCGACGTCCACCATACCGAGAGTTCTTGTGAGGTGAGTACTTTTCCTTCGCCAGTGAGATGGTATTTCCCGTCGCGGAAGAGTTCGCTCATCGCGGGGTCGAGTGCAATGGCAATATCTTTTCCAGGTGTGTGCCCAGCGCGTTCAATTGCTTCAACAAGTACTTTGATGGCTTCTTCGTTTGACGACAAGTTGGGGGCGAACCCGCCTTCATCGCCGACGGCAGTTGATAGCCCACGATCGGCGAGAACTTGCTTGAGAACGTGATAGGTCTCGGTACCCCAACGCAAAGCTTCAGAAAAACTTGATGCGCCAACGGGCATGATCATGAACTCTTGCAAGTCGATGTTGTTGTCGGCGTGTGCTCCGCCGTTGATGACATTCATCATGGGAACAGGTAAGACGTGCGCGTTGGGGCCGCCGACCGAGCGAAACAATGGCAAAGCAAGTTCGTCGGCTGCTGCGTGCGCAACTGCCAAGCTCACGCCAAGAATTGCATTTGCTCCGAGACGACCTTTGTTCTCTGTTCCGTCGAGGTCGATGAGCTGATAATCAATTGCGCGTTGGTCGAGTGCATCGCTTCCCATGAGCGCTTGTTGAATTTCGGTGTTGACATGGTTTACCGCATTGAGCACGCCTTTGCCCGAGTAACGCTTGGGGTCTTTGTCGCGGAGTTCCACTGCTTCGTGTTCGCCAGTGGATGCGCCAGAAGGAACCATTGCGCGACCATGTGCCCCGGAATCGAGAACAACGTCTACTTCAACTGTGGGGTTTCCTCGAGAGTCGAGGACCTCGCGGCCGGCAATGCTGATAATGCTGCTCATAGATAATGTCTAACGCAATTTGATGGAATTCCACAAGGCGTCGAGTTCCTCGAGTGAGGCTTTTGTCATATTGATGCCGCGTTCTGCGGCCAACGCCTGAACTGTTTCTACGCGACCTTGGAATTTTCGCGACGCACTGCGCAGGGCAACTTCAGCGTCGAGACCAAGGTGTCGCGCCACATTGACGACAGAAAAGAGCAAGTCGCCCAGTTCCATGCCAATGACCTCGGGGTCGGCGCCAGCCATTGCTTCGTTCAGCTCGTCGGTCTCTTCGCGAATTTTTTGTAACGGACCCTCGGCATCTGGCCAGTCGAAGCCCACCTTGGAAGCCTTCTTTTGCAGTTGCTGTGCATAGAGGAGTGACGGCCCAGACTGTACGACCCCATCGAAGATGCCTGTGCGCTCAGGCTTTTCAAGTTTCTTAATGGCGTCCCAGTTGGTGCTGACTTGGTCGGGAGTATCAGCAGTGACGTTGGCAAAAACATGTGGGTGGCGCCGCACGAGTTTGTCGTGAACGGTGCGTGCAATATCGGCCATGGTGAAGCGGCCTTCTTCTTCTGCAATTGCTGCGTGGAACTCCACTTGGTACAGCAGGTCTCCCAGTTCTTCAATGAGGTTGTCATCGGTTGAAGGGTCGTCTGCCTGTAGTGCCTGGAGTGCGTCAACTACTTCGTAGGTTTCTTCAATGAGATAGCGAATGAGAGATTCGTGTGTTTGCTCTTGGTCCCACGGACACTGTTCGCGCAGTGTGCGGGCAAGTTGGTGCAAGTTCGCTAGTTCGCCGGCAACAGGCTCGGCAAGGCGAGGAATGTACAAACTGGTGAGGTGGTCGGCTTCGATGATGCGGTCTATTTCTGACCACGTTGTATGCACAATGTTTTCATCGTCGAGTCCGACGTGATGCAGCAATACAACTGGTGTATCGGCAGGCTCAGACTCTGCAGCAAGTTTGATATCGGACAGCACCCAGTTTGCGTGGCAGTGGGCAACGAGGAAGGGCCCGTGGTCACCAGCAGTTTGTTGAGCAAAGAGGTGGCCATCGATGAGGCGAACATTGCTATCGATGGGGTCGATGCCGAGTGCCGCCCATGAGCAGTCGAGAAACGAAACTGCAGCAAAAACTTCAACCACTACGTCTGTGTGCTGACGTAACAATTGAACACTGCGTTCAAGCACGGAAGGGGAACCAGGCACGGCGTAGAGCACGGTGTTGTGCTGCTTAGCTGCTGCTACGAGTAGTTCGGCAATTTGTACGTATACCTCGTCGAATGTGACAGCGGAATCGTAGAGATGATCGAACGACTGCGCATCGGGAAGGAGATGTGCCGACGGATGTTGCGTGGTGCGCAAAAAGCGATGTGGAATCTCACTGATTGCAGTGAGTGTTGCCGATGTGACAAGCCCCGGGTCGCCAGGGCCGAGGCCAACAACACAAATGCGCGGCATTAATTACTTGGCAGCAATCGATGCTGTCGCAGGGTTCCAGCGACCATAAGCGGGGTCAACGAAAATGGGTGAGTTCGTGACATGGCCAGTGGCCAAGAGTGGGCCAGGGGCCGACTTCACAAAAGCAACAACATCTTTTGCCACTTCAGCAAACGGTGCAACCAAGATGATGTGGTAGCCAAAGCTCGATTGCACGGGGCCGTAAGGAGTGCCAGCCTTAGCCGCAATTGCCCCTGCAGTAAAGAGAGGGTCGAAGTTTGCCTGATAGTCAAGAAGCGACATGCAGCGTGAGGCAACACCTTTAGGGTCGTTGCCAGAGATGCGTCCGCCCGATTTCTTTGCGGCAGCCTCAGTTGAGTATTTAGCGGCGAGTTTTGCGAAGTCGCCGCCTTTGTTGAGTTCCGCCAAAACTTTCGTTGCTGTGCTCTTCTCTTTCGTCACAATATGGCTGACGCACATGACTCCGGTGAGCGAAGGATTTTTCTCGTACATCTTTTTGATGTCGGCGTCGGAGGGCGCGCCAAGTTCTTGAACAGCTGCTGTTTCTGCATTCAAGTTGATGATGAGATTCTGAAGCTCAGGGGTGAGCGTCTTGAACTTCTCGTCGGCAATGCCCTCGGCAACTTTCTTTTTCTGTGCTGCAGTTACTGGTTTCCCGACGCTCTCAAGAAAGACCTTGTAGTCGTTTTCTTTGATGATTGCAGTAAGGATGCTGCGCACGTCGTCGCCGGCAGCAATGCCCTCTGGCATATTCAATTGACCAATTTGTGAAAACTCATTGATGAAGCCTTCAAAAGAATCTTTGCTGATAGAAACGCCGTTCACCGTTGCTGCGGTGGAAGCTTTTGGGACGGTATTGCATGCCGTAAGGCCAATGAGCAAGGCGCCAGCAAGGAGCGATGTGCGGAGAGTTGAAATGCGAGTCACGGGGAAACTTTACTGCTCAGAGGCGAGGAGTTACTGATCTGCGAAGAGTTCCGCCAGAAGTTCTTGGAGGTCGTATACCACTTGGTCGTTGTTCATGCCCTTGCGATTCTGAGGGGGGCCTTGTAGCGGCACCACGAGTTGTTTTGCATCTTCGCGGTAAGACATTCCCTTGAATTTTCCCGTTCGCGAGAGTCGCTGTACTGCCATTTGCTGGCTATTTTTCAATTCCACCGGAGAGATGCGAGCTGTATTCATCATGACGGTGAGTTCTTTGATGCTGTAGGTATGGCACGCGGCACGTAACGCGCCGACTGCGAGAAGGATGTCGGCTTGCGTGGGAAGGGGGCCGAAGCGGTCGAGCCATTCGCGGCGAACATCTTCAACTTCTTCAAAGGTTTTCACTTCACTCAGGCGGCGATATGCCTCGAGCCTGAGATCTTCTGTTGGTACGTAGTCATTGGGAAGGAATGCTGAAACCTGAATATCGAGTTTGAGCTCATTGGGCATTTCAATGGGCTCACCTTTCATCTCGGCTACTACTTCGGTCACCATTTGGCAATAGAGGTCGTAACCCACTGCAGCAATATGGCCACTTTGTGCTTCGCCTAAAATGTTTCCAGCTCCGCGAATTTCAAGGTCGCGCATTGCAATTTTGAATCCGCTGCCTAATTCAGTTGCTTCGCCAATGGCGCGCAACCGTTCGTAGGCATCTTCACTCAGTACTTTGTCGCGCGGGTGGAACAGGTATGCGTATGCACGTTGCCCGCTTCTTCCGACGCGTCCACGAAGTTGGTGCAGTTGCCCAAGACCGAGGAGGTCTGCGCGTTCAACAACCAAAGTGTTCACCGTTGGCATATCGATGCCGCTCTCAATAATGGTGGTGCACACGAGCACATCGAAGTTGCCTTGCCAGAAATCAATCACGATTTGTTCAAGTGAACCCTCGTCCATTTGGCCGTGAGCAACGGCAATTCGTGCTTCAGGTACGAGTTCGCGTAGTTCCGCAGCGCGTTCGTCGATGGATTGAACGCGGTTATGCACCCAAAATACTTGGCCCTCACGGAGCAGTTCTCGACGGATGGCTTCAACGGCAAGGCGCTTATCGAGTTCACCAACATAAGTGAGGATGGGTTGGCGGTCGGCGGGGGGAGTTTGCAAAAGAGAGAGGTCGCGAATGCCCACCAAGCTCATTTCGAGTGTTCGTGGAATTGGTGTAGCGCTCAATGTAAGTACGTCCACATTGTGACGCATCTTTTTCATGGTCTCTTTATGCTGCACACCAAAGCGTTGTTCTTCGTCAACAACTAGCAAACCAAGATCTTTGAATTTGATGGAGTCTTGTAACAGGCGATGTGTGCCAATGACGCAATCAATTTCACCTGATGCAAGTGACGCAACAATTTTCTTTGCTTCACTTGCGGTTTGAAAACGTGACAATACTTCTACCTGAATGGGGAAACCAGCAAAGCGCTCTTTGAATGTGTTGCCGTGTTGTGAAGCGAGCAATGTGGTGGGAGCAAGTACTGCTACTTGCTTGCCGTCTTGAATTGCCTTGAAGGCGGCACGAATAGCCACTTCGGTTTTGCCAAAACCCACATCGCCACACACCAGGCGGTCCATAGGGGTAGCGCGTTCCATGTCGCTTTTGATCTCGGCAATTGCGGTGCGCTGATCGGGTGTCTCTGCAAAAGGAAAGGAACCTTCCATTTCGTGTTGCCAAGGAGTGTCGGGGGAGAACGCATGACCTTCAGCGGTGACGCGGCGCTGGTACAAGACCACAAGTTCTTGTGCGATTTCCTGCACCGCAGATTGCACACGAGATTTCGCACGTGCAAAATCGGAGCCACCCAAGCGATGCATCGCAGGTGTTTCACCACCCACGTATTGACGAATGGTGTCAATTTGATCGGTGGGCACGTAGAGCTTGTCGCCACCCTTGTAAGCAAGCAGCAGATAATCGCGTTGTGCGCCACCAATGGCACGACTCACTAGACCTTCGAATTTGCCGACGCCATGGTGATAATGAACAACGTAATCACCAGATTTGAGATCTTGGAATGTGGAACCTGCGGTGCGGGGTCGTGCTCTGCGTGGAGTGCGACGCCTTCCGGTGAGGTCGGATTCGGTGATGAGGGCAACATGTGCACTTGGCATGTAAGCACCAAAGTGCATGCGCGCAGTTGCAACGTAAATCGCTGGTGGCAACTCCGGTTGTTTCAGCGTGCTCACAGAATCGAGCAAAATAACGTCGGCACCACCTTGTTTCAGGCTTTCGGTGAGGCGTTCGCGCGACATGTCGGTATCGGCGAGAACAAACACGCGATTCTTTTCGCGAACGAGTTCGGCAAGACGCGAAACAATAATGCTGGCATCGCCAGAGAGCGGGCCCCACCCGGAAGCATTGAAACCAGGTATTGCATCGTGTACTTCTGCGTCGCTCGCTGCAAGTAAATGAAATGTCGGGAGTTGTTCAGCGCCGTTCAGCACTGCATCGGGGTCGGCATGTAGGCGCGGAAAGTTGATTTCATTTCCGGGCTCATTGAGCCTGCCCCACGTACTGGCTAGAGCCTTTGCAAGGTCTGCTTCCTCAGCCAAAATGTCGAGACCACGATCGCGAATACGACGAGGTTCAACAAGCACTAAGCGCACGTCACTACTTGTGTTGATGGCGCTTAACTCAGAAAGCAAAGTGTCACCTCGAGAGAACCATGGCAGCCAACTTTCCATACCATCGAAAACTTGTGCTTCGCTGAAGCGTTCCCAATGCTCGCGTCCCCATGGTTCACTTGAAATGAGTTGAGTAGCGGTTGCGCGAATGGTGTCGTCAACGAGAAGCTCGCGTGCGGGGTGAATCCATATTTCTGTGAGGTCGCCTTCACTGCGTTGGTCGTTCACATTGAAAGTAACGAGGCGTTCTACTTCATCGCCCCATAGTTCAATACGTACGGGCGTATCGGCAGTTGATGGAAAGACGTCAACAATTGCGCCACGTCGTGCAACGTGACCGCGTAGTTCAACGAGGTCTTCACGGCGGTACCCAATGGTGACGAGGTCCGACATCAACGCATCGGGGTCGATGGTCATGCCTACTTTGATGTGCAGAGGCCATGGGTAGTTAGTAGTGATTTCTGGCTGTGGTGCAATTTTTTGCAACAGTGCACGTGCGCCAGCAACAACAATGCGGGGGCGATGTTCGGGAGTGCGTAAACGCCACAAAGCTTCCATCCGCTTTCCCATGGTTTCCACATTGGGGCTAATGCGTTCAAAGGGGAGTGTTTCCCATGCGGGGTAGAGCACTACATCGTTCGCGGGGAGGTACACCTGCAGGTCGTCAACGAGTTGTGCAGCAGCCGAGCCTGTTGACGTAGCAACAACAAAGGTTGCTTGTGGGTGCAAAGATGCCATTGCACCAAGCACAACGGCGCGGGCTACTTCAGGGCAGCCAAGAGTTCCGTTCTTGCCGGTGAATGCACCTGCAACAGTGGGATCTTGTGCGACAAGTGAAGGGATGCGATGCAAATTCACGAAGTGGCCGTGTTGTAGGTATTCATTGTCACGGCACTGCCACGTAAAACAAATGACTCCACAACATCTGCTGCAACAACAACAGCAGCATCGAGTACAACGCGATCTGCCGGAGCAACCTTGCGCAGCACGTGGTCGGCTCCTTCGTCGGCTGAGGGAGGTTTTCCAACGCCAATGCGCACACGTGCATAGTCTTGTGTAGACAGGTGCGAGGTAATGGAACGCAAACCGTTGTGGCCTGCAAGGCCTCCGCCAACTTTTGCTCGCACGACACCTGGTTCGAGGTCGAGTTCATCGTGAACAATGATGAGTTGAGCAATGTCGGAATCAAACTTTAAGTTGTGGCGCTTCATGAGCAACCGCACCGCTTGACCCGACTCATTCATGAATGTTGTGGGGATTGCAAAGACGACTTTGTGGTCGTTGCCAGCGGCATCGCGCAAAATGGTTTCGCCCACGCGAGCTTTGTCTTTGCCTTCTCGTAGAGAAACGTTCCATCTGCGGCACAGTTCGTCGATGGCGCTTTGCCCCACGTTGTGGCGCGTTTGTTCGTACTTTTTACCGGGGTTACCGAGCCCGACGACGAGCCACAACATCAGTGAACTGTGTGATTACGACGCAGCTGGTGCGTCGCCTGCAGGTGCTGCAGCATCGGCAGCGGCAGGACGAGCAGCTTCAACGCGTGAAGTAAGAACAGTAACAACAGCCATTTCAGGATCGCCAACAGCAACTGCGCCCTTTGGCAAAGCCACTTGGTCGAGGCGGATGACGTCGTGAATGGTCATGTTGGTGATGTCGATGACAATTTCGTTTGGCATCGCTGCAGGTGTGGTGCGAATTTCAATGCTGTCAACTGCTGGGTCGACCATTGCACCTTCAGCAAGAACTGCTTTTGCAGTGCCTTCAAGACGAATGGGCACGCTCACAACAATTTCTTCCGACATGTTGATTTGCTGGAAGTCGATGTGGCTCACGGTGCGACGCACTGGGTGGCGCTGAAGTTCTTTCACAATGGCGGGGTAGCTCTTACCATCGACTGTGAGGTCGAGAATGGTGTTGAAGCCGGCAGGACCCGACAAGGCAACGCGCAAGTCGCGGCGTGCAACTGACAATGAAATGGGGCTCATGCCGTGACCATAGAGAACGCCAGGGATGACGTCGGTGCTGCGCAAGCGGCGTGATGCGGCGCTACCTGTGGTGCGGCCAATTTCTGCAGAGAGTGTTGTATTTGCCATGGTCGGCTCCTGGCTGGTGTCGGAATTGATGAGTTGGGGCTACCCGTTCAGATGAAGAACAGCCGGTCTTGGAGTGTATGGGGGCGCAATAGGGAAACCTACGCCTGATTTTCCCCATCGAAGAGCTCACTGACGCTGGTTTCGTCAAAAACGGCGGCCAAAGCGTCGGCAATGATTTTGGCAACCGACAAAACCTCAATTTTGGCGAGGCGCTTCTCGGGAGGCAGGGGAAGGGTATTGGTGAGGACCACGCGCGAGATGGGGCTCTTTTCAAGGCGTTCGCAGGCTGGGCCCGAGAGCACGCCGTGAGTGGCCATTGCCCATACTTCGGTGGCGCCGCGCTCGAGCAAGAGCTCGGCTGCTGAACAAATAGTGCCACCAGTGTCGATCATGTCGTCGGTGAGGATGCAGAGACGTCCTTCCACTTCACCAATGACTTCTTTTGCCACAGCAATGTTGGCGGTGCCCTTCGGACGGCGTTTGTTAATGAATGCAACGTCGGCATTTTTGTCGGAGAGATGTTGAGCGAATCGTTCCGCAACTTTTACACGACCAGCATCGGGAGAAACAATGACCATTCCTTCGCCGGCATTTGCGCGTACGTAACGTTCCAACACTGGCATTGCAGTGAGGTGGTCTACTGGTCCGTCGAAGAAGCCTTGAATTTGTCCGCTGTGTAAGTCGATTGAGATCATTCGCCCTGCACCTGCTGCACGAAACATGTCGGCAATTAAGCGTGCTGTAATGGGCTCGCGGCCTTCAGCTTTACGATCTTGACGTGCGTAACCATAGAAAGGGCACACCGCAGTAATGCGTTTTGCAGATGCGCGATACGCAGCATCGATCATGATGAGTTGTTCCATGATGGAGTCATTGATGGAGTATCCGTTTGCGCCGTAATGCGTTTGCATCACGAAGACATCGCCACCGCGAATGCTGTCGGCATAACGAGGACGCACTTCACCGTTGGAAAACTCAACGATGTTTGCATCGCCAAGTCGGATGCCTAAGTGTTCAGAAACTTCAGCAGCAAGTTCTGGATGAGTGCGCCCAGTAAAGAGTGACAGTCGCTTGGTGGTGACTTTGTCCATGTTGAACTGATTGCTTGACTGGCTGCTGGATTTTTTCATGTGCTCCGGGGAGAGGACTCGAACCCCTATATACGGGACCAAAACCCGTTGTCCTGCCATTGAACGACCCCGGAAGGAGCAACCCCTACGGTAGCGGATTTTCTTTTTTGCCAACAAAACCGATAGCGTCTCCAGTCTTATGGGTTCTCTGATCAAAAAACGCCGCAAGCGGATGCGCAAGAAGAAGCACAAAAAAATGCTGCGCCGTACGCGCCATCAACGTCGTAAATAGCTAATTTGCCGTCCTGGTACGTATCACTGTCGCTTCTGGCAGTGCTTCAGCCAACCACGGAAACGCACCACGGAGAAACCATGTTGAGCCGCTTCCGGCCAAAGTTGGGGTACTTCCCGCCGCATCGCTAATTTTGTCGCGCCACCGCACCAGGCGGGGCTCGGCCACTAAAGCCGCCGGCTCAAGGTCGTTAAACCCATGTGGGCCCTCATTGCCGCGTGGCCCATTGAGCGCATCCCAGGTGGCATAGACCTTG
>JAURNB010000025.1 GCA_030830415.1 Acidimicrobiales bacterium
ATTGAACTCATTTTGAACTCAGTCAATATCAACTTTCTCGCATTTGCTTTACGCAACGGCAGTGTTGATGGCCACGTATTTGCGTTGTACATCATTGCGGTTGCTGCGGCTGAAGTAGGAGTAGGTTTGGCACTCGTCCTTCTCGTGTATCGCAATCGGAAATCCATTGCACTCGATGAACTTTCGGAAATGAAGGGTTAATGATGTTTGCAGAGGCATCAACAGTGGCTCACAAAGCCTTGTCGTCAGGTTGGTTCTTAGAACACGCCTTCATTATTCCTATTATCCCGGCAGTAGCTTTTGCCCTCATTATTTTCTTTGGCAAGAAGTTGCCCATGAAAGGCAGTGAGCTCGGCATCCTCTCCATGCTTGCCTCGCTCGTCTTCTCAGTTGGTGCGGCCTTGCAATGGATCAGTCGAGTGAATGGTGCAGCCAAAGAGCAGTACGTTGATCCCGTCATTCGTTCTTGGACCTGGTGGAATAGCGGCGGATTCGAATTTGGTATTGGCCAGCACATTGATGGTCTCTCACTCACCATCTTGGTAGTGGTCGCTTTTATTTCGTCTTTAGTGCAGATCTATTCACTTGAGTATTTGCGTGGAGACCGCAGGTACACACACTTCTTTGCCTCACTTACTTTGTTCTCGGCAGGAATGTTGAACATGGTGGTTGCAGAAAACATGATTCAACTCATTTTGGGTTGGGAAATCATGGGTCTTTGCTCGTTCATGTTGATTGGACACTGGTGGGAAGAAGGCGCAAATAGTCGAGCAGCGCTCAAAGCTTTTTTCACCACTCGTACCGGAGACATTGGCCTTTTGGTGGGTACCAGCGTTTTGTTCTTCAGTGCCAACTCATGGACACAGGAAAACTTGGGAGTTTCAGGGTTCAGCATTCGTGGACTTTCTGCATGGGCATTAACAGGCGACCCAAGCCATGCCGCAATCACCGTTGGTGCAGTTGCGCTCTTCATCGCTTGTATTGGTAAGAGTGGTCAGTTCCCACTCCACACATGGTTGCCCGATGCAATGGCGGGGCCAACACCGGTTAGTTCGCTTTTGCATTCATCCACCATGGTGGTAGCTGGCGTCTTCCTCGTTGGCCGTTTGTACCCCGTGTTCTTTGAGGGAATGAATATTCTCGGTAGTGGGGTGAACCTCATTACGGTGATTGGCGGAATCACCATCGTTGTGGCGGCCGCACTTGCATTTGTGCAAACCGATATTAAAAAGGTGTTGGCGTATTCCACAGTGAGCCAATTGGGTTACATGATGATGGGTCTTGGTGCAGGTGCATGGTTGCCCGCGGTATTCCATATTTTCACCCATGCATTTTTCAAAGCATGTCTCTTCTTGGCCGCAGGCTCAATTAGTCATAGCGCATCGCATCACTCCTTTGAAATGAAAAAAGATATGGGTGGATTGCGCAAGTTCATGCCTATTACGTTCACAACATGGGTCATTTCCACCCTGGCGCTATGTGGCGTGTTTCCTTTTGCCGGGTTCTTTTCCAAAGACGAAATCATCGACAACGTCGGCCACAACGGCTACACGGTATTCATGGTTATCGGGCTCGTTGGTGCCTTCATGACTGCTGCATATATGACGCGCGCAACGTATCTCACCTTCTTTGGTGAACCACGCGGTGCTTCTGCTGGTGAATCAGACGATGACCACGGCGATGCGCATGCAACACATGACACGCACGATGCTCACGACTCTCACGATGCACATGCAAGCCACGGACCACATGAAAGTAATTTATTCATCACCGTCCCGCTCATGATTCTTGCCACCCTTGCTTTGAGTGCTGGTCTCTTTAACGCAACACCATTTGGCAAAAGCTGGGAGCGCATGGCGAAGTGGGTAGAGCCAAGCTCAGTTGTTGTGGAAGACATGGCTCATGCATCTGTGGGCGAAACCCGCGGTGCTCCCTCAGTAATTGCTGCAGGTGGAGAAACTCCGGTCGGCGAAGAGTCTCACTCTGCAGAAGGTGAACATGGTGCTCATGCTAAGTCGGTATGTGGAACCAGTACTCCCGAAAAAGGAATCTGTTACGCACCGCAACTACAGCACGCTCCTTTCAAATGGGCGAAGGGTGCAATGTCAGTGCTCATCGTTCTTGCGGGAATGCTCATCAGCTGGCTCATCAGCGTGCAGATGTACACCAAAAAAGCTGGTTTCTTTGTTGGGCTCACAAGCCGCAATAAGGTGCTCGCGCTGGGGTATCGCTTCTTGGTGAACAAGTACTACCTCGACCACCTCTATGAAAAGATCATTGTGCACGGTATTGCACACCCCATAGCAAAAGCTGCTTACTGGGTGAACCAAAACATTCTCGACGGCATCGTCAACGGTGCTGGTCTTGTAACGCGACGCGTTGCAGGGTGGGTTTATCGCAATGTCGACCAGCGTGTGGTCGACGGAGCAGTAAATGGTTCTGGCGCAGTTGCGCGCGGAACTGGAAATGCATTACGTCCGGTGCAGTCCGGAAAAGTAAGTCAGTACGGGGCCTTGTTATTTGCTGCTGCAGCAGTAGCCGGACTCGTACTCATCATTGTGAATACCTGAGTTTTAATACGTAAACAA
>JAURNB010000198.1 GCA_030830415.1 Acidimicrobiales bacterium
AATGCCTCCATTGCCGCCTGTCACAAGTGCGGTCTTGCCTGCAAGGGAAAAAGAAAAAGGGTTCATGTCGCAACGGTAGTCATCTTTGTCATAAAGAATCACCACCAAATATGCCCCACCCAAAACTGGGCGGTAGCGTCGTGTTGCTATGGCGCTCGCCGATATCCACCACCCCTCCGATCTTCGTGGCCTCACAACAGATGAGGTCATTGCTTTGGCTTCGGAAATTCGCGAGTTCATTGTTCAGTCTGTTTCAGAAACAGGTGGGCACTTAGGCTCCAACTTGGGGGCAGTGGAACTCACGCTGGCACTACACAGAGTTTTTGAAAGCCCGCGCGACGCAGTGCTCTGGGACACCGGCCACCAGGCATACGTGCACAAGCTTGTTACTGGTCGCGCTCCCGACTTTGCACGCCTACGACAAGAGGGCGGGCTCTCGGGTTATCCGAATCGCGAAGAGAGTGAACACGACTTCATTGAGAACAGTCATGCATCAACTGTGCTTTCTTATGCATATGGCATGGCTGCGTCACGAGACCTTGCAGAGTTAGCAGGAAAAACTCCTGACCATCGACACATCGTGTCGGTCATTGGCGATGGTTCCATGACTGGTGGAATGGCGTACGAAGCGCTCAACAACCTCGGGCACTCTGGTCGCAAAGTCATCATTGTTTTAAATGACAACGGCAGAAGCTACGCACCTACTATTTCCACTCTCAGTATTGGCGAAGAAAACATCACTGCTGCAGACAAAGTGTCTGGTCTCATGTCGAACACTCTCACCAAAATTCGGCTCAACCCCACGTACGTTCGTCGGCAGCGACGCTTTGAACGATTCATGCGTCGACTACCAGCAGTAGGTAAACAAGCCGAGCGCAGCGTAGAAGCAGTCAAAGCAGCAGTGCGAGAGTTTCTGCAGCCTCCAGGTTTCTTTGAGGCATTAGGAATTCGCTACATCGGGCCCATCGACGGCCACGACATTGAAGCTCTTGAAAAAGCACTACGTTCAGCAGAACTGCGCGTAGCCGAAGGTCCCATTCTTCTACATGTCATCACCCAAAAAGGCCGTGGCTATTCTCCGGCCGAAGACGACGATGAAAAGCACCTTCACGATGCGCCAGTATTTGACCCACTCAATGGCCCTCCAAAATCGGTGCCAACGGGTTACACCCAGGCATTTGCCGAGACCTTGGTGAAAGAAGCATCAACCGACAGCCGCATTGTGGCTATTACTGCAGCCATGCCTGGGCCCACCGGACTCATTGCCTTTCAACAAGAGTTCCCCGATCGATTCTTTGACGTAGGTATTGCAGAGCAACACGCCGTCACTGCTGCAACCGGAATGGCATTGTCTGGTTTGCGTCCTGTTGTTGCTCTGTACAGCACCTTCTTGTCGCGCGCTTGGGACCAAGTGGTGTACGACGTTGCACTACACAAAGCACCTGTCATTTTTTGTCTCGACCGCGCTGGTATTACTGGCGACGACGGCCCGAGCCATCATGGTGTCTACGACATGGCCCTTCTTGCCAAGGTTCCGGGCATGCGAGTTCTTGCACCATCAAGTGCGCAAGATCTGCAACAAATGCTGCACGACGCCTTCACGTTGGTGAATGACGGACCCGTTGTTATTCGCTACCCCAAAGGCGTTGTGCGCAATGTTGAACCGACCGATATTGGAAGTGGCCTTTTAGCTCGAGAGTTACGCACGTCTGCCAATAAAAAGGTGTGCATTTTGGCAATTGGCAAAATGGTGGGCAATGCATTGCAGGCTGCAGAACTACTCCATCAAGATGGAATTGAAACATCAGTGTGGGACGTACGTAGCTGTAAGCCACTCGACCCCAAAATGATTCACGAAGCTGCTCAGTATCAATTTGTCCTTACTTTTGAAGACGGTATTCGAGATGGTGGAATTGGGTCATCTATTGCCGATGAAGTGGGTCTAGAAAGTGCAAAACAAGCGCAATCTCCACGCGTGTACACCTTTGGAATTCCTACTGAATTCATTGCACAAGCAAAACCCGATGCGATTCTGAAGCAACTACAGCTCGATGCACAAGGCATGGCCAATTCAGTGAAGAGCATTGTGACGAATTGCGTAGCTCAATGAACTACGCAGAGAAGTATCAGCGGCTCCAATGCGAGATGCAAGAGAACGGCGTACTCCTCATCACGCTCGATAACCCCGGCAAAATGAACGCCACCGATGCACAAATGCATTTAGAGATTTCCACTATTTTTCGTGATGTCGATTCCGACCCAAATATCAATGCCGTCGTCGTCACAGGTGCCGGAAAGGCATTCAGTGCTGGCGGCGAATTGGAGTGGATCAAGGAACAAGTAGGCAACTACACACAAACAATGCGGGTGATGCGAGAAGCAGGCGAAATTGTTCGCTCCATGATTGACTGCGATACGCCCATCATCTCTGCAATCAATGGAGTCGCTGTGGGAGCTGGGCTTGCGGTTGCGCTCATGGCCGATATCAGCATCATGAACGAAGATGCACGCATTACCGATGGCCACATTCGTCTCGGTGTTGCTGCGGGCGACCATGCGGTAGCCATTTGGCCCCTGTTGTGTGGAATGGCTCAGGCAAAGTACTACCTCCTCACCGCCGATTTCATTGACGGCAAAGAAGCAGCGCGCATTGGGCTTGTTACCAAAGCAGTGCCCGCCGATGAAGTTCTTTCTACTGCATTAGCCGTTGCGCAAAAAGTTGCCACCGGCCCACGCGACGCAGTGCGTTTCACCAAGCGCAGCCTCAATCACTGGTTGCGCCAGGCGCTCCCCAATTTTGAAGCCTCCCTCGCTTATGAAATGTTGAATTTCCTTGGCCCAGACGCACAAGAAGGGCTCTCGGCATTAATTGAGAAGCGTCCAGCCGATTTTCGTAATAGTTTGCCTTCATGAGCAAACACGTCGATATTGCTGCCGAGCTCGATTTCGCCCTGCACCTTGCCGACCTTGCCGATGCTCACACGCTGTCGCCTTTTTACCAACGTGATTTTTCTGTCGATTGGAAAGAAAACAAAACTGAGGTAACAGAACTCGACCGCGCAACAGAACGTCTCTTAGCCGATGAAATTATGCGCCACCGTGAACCACACGCCATCTTTGGCGAGGAGTTCGGTTCGGCGGGCGCATCTTCTGCTCCACTCACATGGATCATCGACCCCATCGACGGCACCAGCAACTACACGCGAGGTATTCCGGTGTGGGCAACACTCATTGCGCTCGTTGATGCTAACGACGAACCCCTCGTAGCTGTTGTGAGCGCGCCTGCGCTTCACTCTCGTTGGTGGGCTGGCCGTGGAATGGGCGCCTTTAACGCTCGTGGCAAAATACAAGTGAGCAATGTACGCGCACTTGAAGAAGCACAGGTGAGCGTTACTCATCATGCCGCGTGGGACCAAGTGGGTGGAACTCAAAAACTTGTTGAACTCCAACAACGTGCGTACCGCTCACGCGGCTTTGGCGATTTTTGGCAACATATGTTGGTAGCAGAAGGCAATATCGATGCCGCCGTCGACGCCATTGGCTTAGAGCCCTACGACACCGCCGCAGTGTGTCTTGTTGTTCGCGAAGCTGGCGGCACGTTCACCGACCGTCTTGGTGCAACATCATTTCGTAATGGAAGTGCAGTCACGAGCAATGGTCATTTGCACTCAGACGTGCTCAACATTATTCGCTGCTGAAACCCGCTGGGCGTCTACCAATTCCGCCATTTTCTAGGAGCATTCCAGCCAGTATTCGCTCGGCGTGATTTGCTCGCCATGTGAGCATTGCCTGTGCTTCGCGTAGCACTATTTCAGCATCAGTGGTTGTGGTTCCCCATGTAGGGTCATCACCTACGTTGAAGCACAACCACGAACCATCACCGAAGTGCACATAGGCATACTCACTGCTTCTGCGCACAGTGAGATGTGATTCTTCTAGTCGGCGGTCATATGGCCACCGATACGCATCGTGCTCAGGGTGAATTCCAATGAGAACGTCGCGCCAGTCCCACTCATAAGTGGCCGCATCACGCCAGCGCACAGGTGTTTCGTTGTGCAGAAATGGACTTAACGACATGCCATCACACTGAAGAGGAATTGCTTCGCCCATCACTTCACACAGCGTTGGAAAAATATCAATGTTCTCGGTGAACTCATTCACCACATTTCCATGTGCAGCTTCGTATTGCGGTACCCGAACAATGCAACCAATGTGGTAACTCGATTCAAAAAAGCCGGCCTTGTTTAATAGGCCTTGGTCTCCCAGTTGTTCCCCATGATCAGAAGAGACAACAACAACCGTGTTTTCCCATTCGCCGCGACGTTTCAACTCATCAAAAATGCGTCCTAGTTGTTCATCGACATGAGAAATGTTTCCGTAGTACTGCGCCCGCACATGCTGCATTTCAGAGCGCGATTGCGGGGCTTTTGTTGCTCCATGCTGCAGCAGCACGTCGTGCAGCCAGTGCTTGTTTTCAGCCACGCCGATGGGGTCTTCACACTGTGCAGGGTCGTATTTCTGCGCCCATTCCCCAGCAGCAACAAATGGTGGGTGTGGCCGCAAAAAAGAGAGGTGCGCAAACCATGGCTGCGAAGAATCTTCACCATTGAGCCAACTGAAAAAAGTGTTGGTCAGAAAAGTGGTAATGCTGTGTTCTGCGGGTCGTTCATTTTCACTCGACAATGCATGTTGCGTGTCGCCGATGTTTTCATAGCCAAGCTCTTGCAACCACTCGAGCCAGCCAACAGCAGGTTCGGGAAGGTGCAGCACTTCTCGAAAACCAGG